>JBEVNN010000062.1:0-6529 GCA_040508095.1 Gaiellaceae bacterium | reverse complement strand
CGAGCATGACCCTGAAGTTCGAGTTGGCGCCGCCGGTGAGCTTGCTGCCGGCGGGCGGTGCGTCCGGTGCCTGGAGCACCTTCACGTCGCGCACGAGGACGCGGCTGAAGTAGATGTCCTGGTCGCCGGGCTTCTTCAGCGCGGCCACGAAGTCGACGCTGTCGCCGTCCTTGAGCGTGCCGGCGAGCAGCTGATTCTGGTCACCTTCGAGCGAGAGGGCGCGGAGCGTGCCCGAGAGCTGCGCCCGGACGCCGACCTGCGTGCGAGGGTTGAAGCGGCGGGTCGTGACCTGCTCGCCCTGCATCGTTTCCTGGGTTGCGACGAGGCCAGCGAGCTGGTCGGCGCTGGAGATCGCCCCGGGGACGACGCTCTTGCGCGGGACGTCGAGCGACTGCAACAGCCCCGCGACGTCGGCACCGCTCGTGCCCTCGGGGATGTCCTTCTTGGCAACGAGCACCGTCACGTGGTCCTCGCCGCGCTGTACATGCCGCTTGTAGCTGGTCACGTAGAAGCTCGTGAGCAGGGCGGCCACAGCGGCGAGGGCGACCGCGATCAGGATGTTCCTAGCTCGATATGCCATTTCTCCTGTCCTTGGGTGAGGGAATCAGTCGTTGAGGGTCGGGGTCAGTCGACGAGGTGGACGGTTCTGGCGCCCAGGTCTGGTTGCGTGTCGCCACCACCGGCGGTGGACTCGATGCCGTCCCAGACGACCTCGGTGAACCAGCCGGTGATGGAGCCGGTGCTGCCGTGCTCTTCATGGGCGGTCATGTGGAACCCGACCCAGGCGATCACGTGGTACTGCGCGCCCGCGCCCGAGCCGACGAGCTTGTCGTAGACGGGGAAGAGGAGGGTGGTGTTGTCCCGGTGGTCGAGCGCGTCCTGGACCTGCGACGAGTTCCACTTCGCGCCCGCGTCCGAGAAGTAGTCGTTCAGCGGCAGGTACCCCTGGTAGCCCCGGAGGATCCAGTCCGCCAGGATCGACGGGCCCGTGCCGCCGTGGCTGAGGTCGATGTTCAGCAGGTCGAACGCGCCCGGGGCGCCGGTCTTGCCGAGCGGCAGGGTGGTCGGCTGGGTCGGGCCGAAGCACGGGCAGGTCGCGCCGCCCTTGAGCTTCGGGTTCATGATGTTGACGCCGATCGGGGCGACGTACTTGGCCTGTTGCATCAGGCTGGCACGGGCGCTCGCGTGGGAGCCCACCGTGACCGTGCTGACGCCGAAGAGCTTGGTGAAGATGCCCTTGGCGGGCCGGGTCAGGTTGACCCTGATCGTGTCGTTGGTGGCGTTCTTGGTCGACAGGGTCACGGTCGGCGTGCCACCGCCGTTCTTGGTGACGTACTGCAGGGCCAGCGTGTTCGCGTTGCCGGGGTCCTGCGGGAGCTTCTGCGCCCCCGCGAGCGCCGCAGCGTCGGCCGCCGACTGCGTGGCGCGGTCGGCGCGGTACCACGACCCGATGTCGAGGACCAGCGCCGCCATGCCGAGCAGCACGACGAGAAAAACGAGTGTCAAGACAGTTGCCTGGCCGCGGTCGCTTCGAGAGTTCATTCCACACGCTCCGTGGTCGTGCTCGTGAGGCGGCCCGACTTGACGACGAGCCCGAGCAGGCTGATCTGGTACGGGTAGGTGGCGTTCACCGTGACGTCCGCGCCCGGCTGCCAGGTCGACGAGCAGCTCGTCGTGAGCTGCGACCCGTCGAGGTTCTGCGCCGAGCTCCGGATCGCCGTTTGGCACTCGGCGGCCGGATTCGCGACCTGCCGGCCGACGGCCGCCTTGCGGGCGCCGGCGCGGGTCGCATCGGTCAGGGTGACGTAGTGGTTAAAGGCGATCCCGAACTGGATCACTGCAAAAAGGAGCAGCGCGAGGATCGGCAAAGCCAGAGCGAATTCGGTGATCGACTGGCCCTGCTCTGATCGAAGCTCGATTTTGCGGCGACTTACGTTGGTCACGGGAGTTCTTTCTTTCGGTCGTGGAAGTGGTATGGGCCCCTTCTCGCGAAGGGGCCCCCTACCGGAGGAACTGCGGTGTTCCTAGCCGGGCAAAATGCCGGCGACGTTCTCGATCGCAGCGCGGACGTTGTCCGACAGGAGCGTGATGGCACCGATCACGGCCAGCGTGATCACGGCAAGGACCACGCCGTACTCCGCCATCGTCTGACCCTCCTCGCGCTTGCGCAGCGAGTCGGCGGCGATCTGCACGAAGGTGAAGAGCTTCAGCATCTGTGTCACCTCCCTTCTCTTTGTCATCGATGCGCACGCGGTCGCGCGCGATTTCCCGTAGGGAAAATTGAGAGTGGAAAGGCTGTGAAAAGAGAGCCGGTTGTTGGTGCTGGCGGTGCAGTCGGTCACGCCGGAATAACCTCCGAAGGTGTCTCGGCGTGGCCGCGCCGCCTAGGGCTCAATTGCCGCCTTCATCGTTCCGATTGGCCTTTCGGCGCATCCCTCGGATTAGTGATCTCCGCCGGAAGTCCCTAATTCGGGGGAGAAGCCCCACGCGCGGCGGTCGATAGTGCTGACAAGTCCGTACGGCCCGCGGATGTGACAACCGAGATCCGCGCCGACGTGGCGGCCCACCGGCGCCCGAGACGAACGGGAGCAAAGGCAATGCCACGACGGAAGTCCCTGACCAGGCGGTTCCTCCAGCACCTCCCCGGCCGTAGGTACGACGACTGGGACGAAGGAAAGCTGGTCGAGCCCGCGCTGGAGCGCAGCCACAAGAGCCGCTTCGCGCAGACCGTTACGTTCGGCGCCGTCTTCTTCGCCGGGCTCGCGCTCTCCGCGGGCGCCGGCAACGGCGTCCGCACGCTCTTCGAGGACGACACCGCCACGCCGGCCGCCGCGCAAGGTGCGAGCGGCGCGAGCGGCCCGACGGGCGCCACGTCCGTCGCGTCGACGCGCACGGCCTTCGCGACGCAGTCCGCGCGAACCGCCGTGGAGCGTGAGCAGGCAACGCCCTCCCGGCCCGTCGTCACGGCGTCGAGTGCCACTGGCCGGACCGCCGTTGCGAGCTCGGCTCCGACCCGCTCCACGCTCCGGCCGGTGGTCGCTCCCACCGCTACGAAGGAGCGGACCGCGGTCGCGAGGACGCACACCGCTCGTCCCGCGCGCACGCACGCGAGGCCGCACCGCGAGGCGCCGGCCCGCCGCGAGGCACCGAAGGCGCCTCCGCCGCCGCTCGATCCCGAGGTGCACAGCTTCTCTGCCGCGACGGTGTGGCTGAACCGGGCCGCGCCAGACCCGACGCCGCCCGCCGCCAGGCTGAAGCTCGAGTTCGCCCGTGACCTCGTGCGGTACTCGCGCAAGGCGCACGTCGACTGGGCGCTCGTGCTCGCGACGCTGCGCGCTGAGGGCAACAACGGCCGCGCTCCCGCGGGCAAACAGGCCCTAAGCACGTTGGCCACCCGCCTCGCGTCGCTCCGCCAGGGCCAGTCGATGTGGGCCGCCGCGCTCGCGTACTCGAGCAATCCCACGGTTGCCGATCGCGTCGTCGCGCTGCGCCACTACTACCGGGCCGTGGGGCTCGCGAGCCTCGTGCACGGCCTGCTCTCGCAGAAGCGCGACCTGCAGGACCGCCTGCTGCACGACTCGCGCGTGGTCATGTACTCGGGCGGGCGTCATGACGTCGCCGCCGGCCACGTCGATGTGCGCGTCCTCGCGACGATCCTCTACCTGGCCGACACGTTCCACGAGGTCACGGTCTCGTGCCTCGTCAGCGGCCACCGGCTGTACGCGCGCCCGGGCGTCGTCTCGGCCCACGTCTACGGCCGCGCCGTCGACGTCGCCGCGCTGAACAACGTCTCGATCACCGGTCATCAGCAGCCGGGCGGGATCACGGAACAGGCCGTGCGCAGCCTCCTGATGCTGCCGGGCGGGATGCTGCCCAAGCAGGTGATCTCGCTGCTCGGGCTCGGCGGGCCGTCGTTCCCGCTGGCCAACCACTACGACCACGTCCACGTGGGGTTCTAGGACGTGGCCTTGCCTCAGGTCGCACTGGCGAATGACGGCGGAGACGTCGTCTGCGAGCGCTGCTTCCTCGCCGAAACCGCGTTCGCGCGCCTTCGCGGCCTCCTTGGCCGGAGCGGCCTCTCCTCGGGTGAGGGGATGCTGCTCCGGCCGGCGTCGTCGATCCACACCGCGTTCATGCGGTTCCCGATCGATGCCGTCTTCCTCGACCGCTCCGATCGCGTCGTGAAGGTGGCTTCCGACCTGCGCCCATGGCGCATGGCGGCCTGCCGTGGCGCGCGGACGGTGCTCGAGCTGGGGGCGGGCGAGGCAGCGAGGCGCGGGCTCAGGCCCGGCGTCTCGCTCACGCAGGTGTGGCGGAGCGCGCCGGGGAGCACCTCGGCCCGCCCGCCGGCACCTGCGTCTCCGCGCCCTAGCTAACCCGCCTCGGTTTGACGCGGCGACCCGCCGCGCGCCAAGGTTCGTTCATGGGCATGGACCCCGCCTCCGCGAGCTCCGTCGCTGCGCGGGCGCGCACCGAGAACTTCCCTGTCGCTTCGCTGCTCTTCCCGCGGCCGCTGCGGCCGCACCTGCGCGCGATCTACGGCTTCGCGCGGCTCGTGGACATCCTCGGCGACGAGTACGAAGGGGACCGGCTCGAGGCGTTGGACGAGCTGGAGGCCCAGGTCGACGCGTGCTACGAAGGGGAGCCGACGTGGGAGGTGATGCGCGAGTTGCAGCCGACGATCCGCGCCTGCTCGCTCCCGCGCGAGCCGTTTCTGCGGCTGATCGAGGCCAACCGCATGGACCAGCGCATCTCGGAGTACGAGACCTGGGCCGACCTGAAGCACTACTGCGTCCACTCGGCCGACCCGGTCGGGCGGCTCGTGCTCGGCGTGCTCGGGCGGGACGGCGATTCGGAGGCGGTGGCGCTCTCGGATGACGTCTGCACCGGCTTGCAGCTCGTGAACTTCCTCCAGGACGTGCCGCGCGACGTCGCGCTCGGGCGCGTCTACCTGCCGGCCGAGGACCGGCGGCGGTTCGGGGTCGCGGCGCTCGACCGGCCGAGCCCGGAGCTGCGCGCGCTGCTGGAGTTCGAGGCGGATCGGGCTCGCGGGCTGCTCGCGGCAGGCGAGCCCCTCGGACGCCTGCTCGGCGGCGGGCGCGTCGGCCGAGCGGTGGCGCTCTTCGCCCGCGGCGGCCTGGCGGCGCTCGAGGCGCTGGCGCGCGCCGATTGGGACATCTTCAACGGCCGTCCGCGCCCGTCGCGCGCGCGGCTGGCCCTGGCGGCGCTGCGGTGACGGTCGCGGACGCCTACGCGGAGGTCGAGCGGATCACCAGGCGGGAGGCGCGCAACTTTGCCTACGGGATCCGTGTGCTCCCGCGCGAAAAGCGCCAGGCGCTCTCGGCCGTCTACGCCTTCGCGAGGCGCGTGGACGACGTCGCCGACGGCGAGCTGCCGGTCGAGGAGAAGCGCGAGAAGCTGCACGAGCTCGGCGCCGCCCTCGACGCGCCGCCTGCGAAGGCGATGTTCGTCGCGCTCGCCGACGCGCGCTCCCGCTTTGCGATTCCGGACAAGCCGCTGCACGACCTCGTCGCGGGTGGTCTGCAGGACACCGAGCAGGACCGGTACGCCGACTTCGCCGAGCTGCACGGCTACTGCCGGCGGGTGGCGGGGGCGGTCGGCGTCGCCTGCGTCGCGGTGTACGGCTCCGAGGACGTCGAGCACGCCGAGACTCTCGGCGTGGCCCTGCAGCTGATCAACATCATTCGCGACGTGCGCGAGGACTGGCAGCTCGGCCGTATCTACCTGCCGCAGGACGAGCTGGCCGCGTACGTCGTCACCGAGGACGACATCGCGGAGGGCCGCGCGGGGCCGGAGTGGCAGGCGCTGATGGGGTTCCACGCCTCGCGCGCGCGTGCGTATATGGAGGAGGGGCTCGAGCTGCTCGAGACGCTGGACTCGCGCAGCGCCGCGTGCGTCTCGACCTTCGCCGGGCTCTACCGGGCGACGCTCGACCGGATCGAGGCCCGCAGGTTCGACGTCTTCGAGGGCTCGCTGCGTCTCTCGCCCTTGACGAAGCTGCGCATCGTCGGGGCAGGGTTGCTCCGGTGAGGGTCGCTGTGGTGGGTGGTGGGCTCGCCGGGCTGAGCGCGGCGCTCGAGCTGGTCGACGCAGGCCACCAGGTCGCGCTGTACGAGGCGCGCCCGACCCTGGGCGGGGCGGTGCAGACGCTGCCCCGGCGCGACGGCGACCCCGAACCGCCGCCCGACAACGGGCAGCACATCGCGCTGGGCTGCTTCACCGTGTACTGCCGCTTCCTCGACCGGCTAGGCGAGGCGGGGTCGGTGCGCCGGGAGCGGCTGGAGCTGCCGGTGATAGACGAGCACGGTCGCAGCGCGGTCATCGCGCCGTCGGCGCTCGCGCTGTTGCGGTACGGCCACGTGCCGCTCGGCGACCGGCTCCGGATCCTCCGCGCACTCGCTCGCTGGGGCGACTCGCACGGCACGACCTTTGCGGACGCGCTGCGTGCTCGCGGCCAGTCGCAGGATGCGATCGACCGCTTCTGGGACGTCTTCATCCGCCCGGCGCT
>JBEVNN010000061.1:0-2664 GCA_040508095.1 Gaiellaceae bacterium | reverse complement strand
GAGCGGGTCTATCGCGAGACGGACACCGGATTCGGTCCTGACCGGAGAGCGCGTGCAACCAGCGGGAAGGGCCTAGGTCGTGGATCTGTGGCTGGTCCTGTTCCTGTCCACCCTCGGCTGCCTGGTGGTGCTCTACCTCTTCGGCCGGCGGAACGAACGGGCCGTCCAGCGCGACTGGGACCTGCTCCTGACGCCCAAGGGGCAACGGATCTTGAAGACCATCGAGGATCGCATGCAGACCCAGATCTCGCTGGCCGAGCTCACCTACGACGAAGCCTTCGTCGTGCGCGAGCTCGGATCGGTCGACGAGGCGAAGCACCTGCTCGACGTCGGCTTCCGCGTGATCGAGCAGTTCTCCCCGAGCATGCTGCGGCTGCTCTCGTCCATGGCGACGTTCTCGCGGATGGTCTCGGCGATGGCGCCCGTGGTGCCGATCAAGCCGCAGAGCTTCCGGCTGGCCCAGCTGGCGAGCCTCGCCTATCTGAACCAGGTGCTCCACCAGTTCCTGGTGTCGACCGGCGAGCGCTTCCGGCTGCGCGTCTACGTGCTGGGCCGCGGCTTCGGCCTGGCCACGCGCTACCTCATGCAGTCGACGCAGCGCATCGTCGAGAACCAGCCCGAGTCCGACCGCGAGTGGGAGCAGATCGAGGCGCTGCGGCACGACTTCCAGGCGCTCACCGACGAGTCGCTCGCCAGCCTGCGCGCGCTGCTGACGTCGCTCGCGGCCGAGAAGCGCGAGCACCTGCTCGACCGCTTCTGACCGCGGGTCAGCGCGCGGCGGCGATCTCCCGCACGACGTCGTAGAAGACGCCCGTCGAGCGGCGGACCGTCGCCTCCTGGACGCGCTCGTCGTCGCCGTGCGCCGTCGAGATCTCCTCGCTGGTGGTCAGCAGCGGGGTGAAGCCGTACGCGGCGATGCCGAGCGGGCGGAAGAGCACGCTCTCGGTCGCGCCCGCCAGCAGGGTGGTGGTGACCGGCACGCCGGGGAAGTGCCGCCCCAGCACCCGCTCGATCGCGCGGAACAGCTCGGTGTCGGTGGGGCTCGCGTTCGGCTGGCGGAAGTCGTCCGGCGGCACGATCTCCACGGCCGGATCGTCGATCACGCGCCGCAGCTCCGCCAGGAAGGCCTGCGGGTCCTCGCCGGGCAGCAGGCGCACGTCGAGCTCCGCCGTGGCGGTGCCCGGGATCACGTTCGTCTTGTAGCCGGCGTTCACGACCGTGATCGAGATCGTGTTGCGCAGCAGCGCCGAGACCTCGCGGTCGTCGTAGAGCGCCTTCGCCGTGGCCGGGTCGGCGACCGCGGCCGCCAGGTCGCGATACCACGCCGCCCGCGCTCCCTCGGCGCGCGGGGCCTGGTCCCGGAAGAACTTCGCGACCGCCGGCAGCACCTTGAGCGCCGTGCGGTGCTGGCGGACGCGGTCGAGCGCCCGCACCAGACGGTTCAGCGCCGAGTCTGCGATCGGGCGCGAGCCGTGCCCGGGCGTGCCCGTCGTACGCAGCTTGAGCCAGAACGGGCCCTTCTCGCCCGTCGCGACACCGAAGAAGGCGGGCGTGCCGCCGTCGTCGACGATGTTCTCGCCGCCCTCCGTGATCAGGAACTCGGCCTTCTCCAGCCGCGACCGGAAGCCCTCCGGCGACAGCGCCCGCAAGGCCCCCGCGAAGCCCGCCTCCTCGTCCGCCGTGGCGAGGAACAGCAGGTCGCGGTCGAGCTTCAGCCCCTCGCGCTTCGCGCGCACGAGCGCCACCAGCTGGAGGATGCCCTCCGTCTTCATGTCCTCGGCGCCGCGTCCCCAGAGGATCCCGTCCTTGCGCAGGCCCGAGAACGGCGGGACCTTCCACCGCGTCGCGTCCGCCGGCACCACGTCCATGTGGTTCATCAGGATCAGCGGCCGCGCCTTGCCGCTGCCGGGCAGCGTCGCCAGCAGGTTCGCGCGGCCGGGCGCGAACTCGTCGACCTCGACGCGGATGCCCTCGCGGTCGAGCACCTCCTTGAAGAACAGCGCCGCCTTCAGCTCGTTGCCCGGCGGCACGGTGGTGTCGACCTGGAGGTAGCGCTGCAGCAGGTCGACCGCGAGGTCTTCGTAGGAGGCGACCGGCGGGTTGGCCGGCGCCGCCCACAGAGCGGCCAGCACGGCGGGGAGGAGTGCGCGCATCGTCACCTCGCGGGTTCGTGGAGCGCGTGAGGATAGCACCCGCCCCGGCCGTGTTCGCGCCTTAAGATACGCGCCATGCGCCCACTCCCGGCCGCCCTCCTGCTCGCCGCCTGCGCCCACGTCGCGCCCGCGCTCGCCGCGCCCCGCCGGCCGCTCGTACCCGCCGACGTGCTGTCGCTGAAGGACGTCGCGGACCCGCAGCTGTCGCCCGACGGGCACTGGGTCGCCTTCACGGTCAAGACGCTGCGCGCGAAGGAGGACGACGCCGACGTCGACGTCTACATGGTCCCGTTCGCCGGCGGGGACGCGCTCCGCGTCACGGCCAGCGACGAGCCCGAGACGCGGCCGCGCTTCAGCCCGGACGGGCGCCACCTGGCGTTCCTCTCCGAGCGCGACCAGAAGCACACGCAGGTGTTCCTGCTCGACCGCCGCGGCGGAGAGGCCGCGCGGCTGACGGACTACCCGGGCAGCGTCTCCGACCTCGCGTGGTCGCCCGACGGGAAGCGGCTGG
>JBEVNN010000055.1:0-5744 GCA_040508095.1 Gaiellaceae bacterium | reverse complement strand
GATGGTCTCCCAGAGATCCGTCGCTACAGCCAACCTGCCAGCTCCTTCGTCCAGTAGCTTACGACGAGGTCGGCGCCTGCACGCGTGATCGCCGTGAGGGACTCGACGGCGGCTTGCCGCTCGTCGAGCCAGCCGCGCGCGCCCGCGGCCTTCAGCATCGCGTACTCACCGGAGACGTTGTACGCGCCGACCGGGAGGTCGAACCGCTCGCGCGCCGCGCGCAGCACGTCGAGGTTCGGAAGCGCCGGCTTCACGAGCAGCGCATCCGCGCCCTCGGCGACGTCGAGCTCGCACTCGCGCAGCGCCTCCCGCACGTTGGCCGGGTCCAGCTGGTAGCCGCGGCGGTCGCCGAACGCCGGCGTCGAGTCCGCCGCCTCGCGGAAGGGTCCGTAGAAGGCGCTCGCGTATTTCGCCGCGTAGGAGACGATCGGCGTCTCGCCGTGACCGTCCTCGTCGAGGGCTGTGCGGATCGCAGCGACACGGCCGTCCATCATGTCGCTCGGGCAAACGGCGTCCGCACCCGCGGCCGCGTGGCTCAGCGCGGTGCGCGCCAGGAGCTCGAGGGTCGCATCGTTGTCGACCTCCTCGCCGTCGAGCACACCACAGTGGCCGTGCGAGGTGTACTCGCAGAGGCAGACGTCCGTCAGCAGCACCAGACCCGGGCTCGACTCGCGCAGCGCTCGCAGCGCGCGCTGGATCACGCCGTCTTCGTCCCAGGCGCCAGAGCCCTCCGCGTCCTTCTCGTCCGGGATGCCGAACAGGATCACGGCGCGCACCCCGAGCCGCTCGGCGTCCGCCGCCTCAGTGACGAGGTCGTCGACGGAGACGCGGCCGAGCGCCGGCAGGTCCGGGTTCGGCTCCGTCAGGGGGCCGACGAAGAACGGGAAGACGAAATCGTCGAGGTCCAGCCGGGTCTCGCGCACGAGCGCCCGCAGGCGGTCGCTCCGGCGCAGGCGCCTCAACCGCGTGGTCGGGAAGGCACTCACGGCGACAATCTACGCGCTTCAGGCCGGGCTACAACGCTGAAGATCCCGCCAGGGAGGCGTCAGGCAGACAGCGTCTCGACGTGAGAGCGGTCGTATTCGCCGACGGAGCCGGTGAAGACCAGGCGGCCATCGCGCAGCGCGGCGACGCGGTCGGCGACGCTCTCGACCTCCTCGAGGCTCTGCGAGGCGAAGACGACCGCCCCGCCGCCCGCGCGCAACGCCGCGACGCGCGCCCACAGCCGGCGCCGCTGCTCCGGGTCGAGCGCGGCCGTCGGCTCGTCGAGCAGCAGCACCTGGGGGGAGCCGAGCAGCGAGATCGCAAGGTTCAGCCGCTGCCGGTTGCCGACCGAGAGGTTCCCGCTCGGGGCCGGCTCGCCCGGAAGCTCGAACTCCACGAGCAGCCGCTCGGCGGCGGCAGCCGGATCCGGCTCGCCTTCGAGCCGCGCAAAGAGCTCCAGGTTCTCGCGCGCGGAGAGCCGCCCGTACTGTGCAGGCCGTTGCGGCGCCCAGCCGACGCGCACGCCCTTGCGCCGCTCGATCGTCCCCGCGCTCGGCCCGAGCGCGCCGGCGAGCAGCGAGAGCAGCGTCGACTTGCCGGCGCGGTTCGGGCCGACGAGCGCGAGCGCCTCGCCGTCCCAGACCTCGAGCTCCACCGGCTCGAGCGCATGCGTCTGTCCGAACCTACGCGCAGCGCCTCGAGCGGCGAGCAGCGGCGAGCTCTGCGTCAACGACGGGCCGCGGCCGGCGGATCGGCCGGCGGCACAGGTGCGACCGGCCGAGTTTCCTCGACGTCCACCTCCACCGGCACCGCCCCGCCCTGTTCCCACGACTCCAGCTTCACCCGCTCCGAGAAGAACTCCCAGATCGCCCTGGCCGCGGCCAGCAGGGGCAGGGCGACGAGCGCACCCGGGAGGCCGTAGATCTCCCCGCCGGCCAGCAGCCCGAAGATGACCAGCAGCGGGTGGAGCCGCAGCGCGCTGCCCATCACGTTCGGCACCACGATGTGGCCCTCGATCTGGTGGATTGCGAGGAACAGCAGCCCGACCCAGATCGCCGAGACCGGGTGGACCACCAGCGCGTAGATGAACGGCGGGATCGCCCCGAGCCACGGGCCGACGTATGGGATCAGCTCCGTGACGGCGACCCACGCACCGAAGAGCACCGCGTACTTGTCCGCGCCCGGCACCCAGCCGAGCGTGCCGAGGATCCATAGACCCAAGCCGGCGCTCGTGCCGATGATCAACGACAGCAGGAACTGTCCGCGGACGTAGCTCGCAAGCGAGTGCTCGATGCGCGAGAGCAGCGGTAACGAATCCGGCCGCGGCGGGAAGCGCCGGTCCACGACGCGACCCAGCCTGGGCATGTCGAGCAGCATGTAGATCGAGACCACGATCACGAGCACGAGGCTGAACAGGAACTTCACCGTGCCGATCGCCGCGCCCTCGACGAAGTCGATCACGTCCCCCGTGTACCTCGAGACGTCCTTCTCGCGGATCTGCTTGACGAGGTCGTGGCCCTGCTTCTGGACGTCGATGCCTCCGAGCCGATGCGTGTCGAGCCAGAGCTGGAAGCGGTCGACGTCACGGTCGGCGTCCGTCCGCCGAGGGTGTCCGTTGACGACCGTAAAGTAGTCGTTCACCCGGTTCGCGCTCGACTTGGTCTGGTCGACGACCACCGAGCCGATCGCAACCGCGGCGGCCAGGACGATGGCGGCGAAGCTCAGGTACACCAGCGCGACGCCGAGCCCACGGGGAATCCAGACGCGGGTCAGCGCCCGGACGACCGGGTTCAGCAGGAATGCGATCAGCGCCGCGACGAGGAAGAGGAAGACGACGTGACGCGCCGCGCCGGCCACCACCCAGAGGAAGAGCAGCAGCAGCGGCAGGCCGACGAGCTGAATCCAGCGCGGGATTTCGATGTTCGCGGCCCCGGCGGAAGGCCCGGCCATGGGGAGCATGGTACCTCCGGCGTCGTACCGCTTCGACCGTCGCGCAAAAGCTCGCGTCCGCCTACCTGGGACTGGGATTTCGGGACCGACGGCGCCCTCGCGCTCGAGCCGCGTCGGGTCCCATTGCAGGAGGACCCTCGCTTCGTTACCGTGCCGCGGATGCCACGCGCCTCTGCTGCGAGGCGGCGGCGGGCCGAACGGGCCGTCGCGCGCCGGAAGAGGCGATTGGCGGGGCTGGTTCTGCTCGCGTCGGTCGCGCTCGTCACCCTGCTCCTGACCGCCTTCGGGTCGGGTGGCAACCGCGCGGTCCGAACCGCTGCGCCGGCCCCCGCCACGCGACTGCTGCCGGCCGGTCCGCCGAAGCCGCAGGTGGTCGCGCTGCAGGGCTCGATCCGCCTGATGCTGCCGGTCTCGCGCGTGACCGCGGTCGGCTACCACGCCTCGGACGACGGCGCCCTCGCGCTGCGGCCGGTCGGACGGCAGGTGAACCAGGGGCTCGTCGGCAAGGTCGCGCGGAGCCTCTTCGGCAACGGCGGCAACGGCCTGCGTTACTACGTCCTCGGGGGCGACCGAGGGCCCGCGACCGGTTCGCTCGACGTGGGCGCGGCGCCCGGGACCGACGTCTACTCGCCGGTGGACGGGACCGTCGTCGGAATCACGCCGTACGTGCTCGCCGGGAAGCACCTGGGCGCGCGGATCGACATCCAGCCGAGCGGCAACCCGTCGCTCGTCGTCTCGCTCACGCACCTCCGGCCCGACCCGAACCTGACCGTGGGCTCGACGCTCGCGTCGTCGACGTCGAAGGTCGGCACCGTCCTCGACTTCGCGAAGGTCGAGCGCCAGGCACTCGCGCACGTGACGGCGGACGCCGGGAACCACGTGGCGATCGAGATCCATCCCGCCACGCTGTCCCTGCCCTGAGAATCCTCTTCATCGCGGACGTCTTCGGGACGCCCGGTCGCAAGGCGGTCGAGGAGCGGCTCCCCGGCCTGCGCGAGGAGCTCGGCGCCGGGTTCTGCGTCGTGAACGCCGAGAACACGGCGGACGGAGCCGGGTTGACGCCGCGCCTCGCCGACCGGCTCCTCAGGGCCGGTGCGGACGTGCTCACGCTGGGGAACCACGTCTGGCGGCGGCGCGAGATCGGTCCGTACCTCGAGACGTCGGACCGCGTCGTGCGACCCGCGAACCTCGCGACGAGCTCGCCGGGACGCGGGCTCGCGGTGGCGCAGGCCGACGACGGCACCAGCGTGGCCGTGCTGAACCTGCAGGGCTTGCTCTTCATGTCGACCCCGGTGAGCCCGTTCGAGGTCGTGGACGAGCTCGTCGAGCAGGCGCGCGCGGCGGCGAAGGTCGTGCTCGTCGACTTTCACGCCGAGGCGACGAGCGAGAAGGTCGCCATGGCCCGCGTGCTCGATGGGAAGGTCACGGCGGTGATAGGGACGCACACGCACGTGCAGACGAACGACGCACGGGTGCAGCCCGGCGGCACGGCCGCGATCACCGACGCGGGCATGACCGGCCCGCACGACTCGGTGATCGGGGTGAAGGCCGAGCTCGCGATCGGGCGGATGCGCACCGGGATGGGCGTGCGCTTCGAACCGGCCGAGGGCGGCGTGCGGATCGAGGGCACGCTCGTCGAGTGCGACGGCGAAGGCCGCGCGCTCAGCTGCGAGCCGGTTCGCGT
The DNA here is from genome assembly GCA_040508095.1 of Gaiellaceae bacterium. Classification (GTDB taxonomy): domain Bacteria; phylum Actinomycetota; class Thermoleophilia; order Gaiellales; family Gaiellaceae; genus AC-32. Next base: position 1,126 of record JBEVNN010000055.1, on the reverse strand, counting down.
TCCGGTGCCGTGAGCACGACCAGCAGCGCGACCAGCACCAGATCTCGCACGAGCAGAACCCACGACGGGAAGGCGTCCAGCGCGACCAGGTCGAAGTAGCGGATCGGGAACCAGACCTGCGTCAGCAGCAGCGCGAGGGCGAGCAGCGCCGACGCTGCAAGACCCCGCCGGCCGCGCACGAGCGGGACGATCGGCAGCAGCCAGATCAGGAACTGCGGCGAGAGCACTTTCCCGAGCGCGACGAAGGCGGCGAGTGAGGCGGCGGTGAAGCGGACCAGGCGGTCGGGCGTCGCGGGCCCCCGTGCGGCCGCGACCCAGATCCCGACCAGCACGAGCCCGAGCAGGACGCTCGAGGCGGTGCCCAGGGCGTCGGGCAGCGAGCCGGTCAGGTTCTGCGAGCCGTGACTCGACACGACGGTGACCGCGAGCCCGCCGACGTGGTGCGCGGCGATCAGGAGCGCCGAGCTGAGACTCTCGATCTGCAGTGGCCGCGTCGTCTGGCGCTCGATGCTGGCCCATACGCCGTGCGGCGCGAGGACGAGGAACGGCACGATCACCGCGAGCGCGACCGCGGCCGCCACGCCGATGCAGACGAGCGCCGCTTTCCGCCCACGCGTCCGCCAGACGTAGGCCACTGCCGGGGGGAGCATGGCCGCTGGGAAGGCCTTGGCCGCGACGCCGAGCCCGATCGCCGCGAAGCCAAGTCGCTCCCGCCGCGCGAGCACCGCCGCGAGGCCGGCGACCGTGAGCGCCGCGGGCCAGAGGTCGTAGCGGTAGAGAATCACGGAGCCGAGCACGAGCGGCGCGAGCGCGAAGAAAGCCAGCGCCGCGGCCGTCCGTTCGACCGACGCATTCAGGGCGCGCAACGCCAGGGACATCGCGGCCAGTGCGCCGACCCCGCAGAGCGCCATCAGGATCTGGAACTCGTGGTCGTACAGCGAGAAGCTCGGCTCTCCGACCGCGGGCAGCCCGAACGCCGGCAGCGCGCCCGGAGGGTACTCGACCGCGAAGTCGCGGTAGGGCACGTGCCCGTTCACCATCGCCTCGCCGTAGCGGTGGTACTCGACCGTGTCGCGAATCAGCGCGTGCTGGTACCAGCCCCAGTGGAGCAGCGTCAGCGCGACGA
>JBEVNN010000028.1:0-5653 GCA_040508095.1 Gaiellaceae bacterium | reverse complement strand
CCGAAGGAGGGCGCTGACCCCCTCCCGCCGTCGCTCGACGCTGCGCTGCTGGCGGAGCTGAACGACGGGCTCGTCTGCCTCTCCGGCTGCGCGCGGCACGGGCTCGGCCTGCGAAGCCCGAACGGCGCCGCCGCGCTCGCTGACGCGTTCGGGCGCGAGCGCTTCTTCGTCGAGCTGCAACGGCCGTACGAACGCGGGGACTCACAGCGGCTTGCCGCGCTGCGCGACCTCGCCGGGGCGCTCGGGGTCGAGACGGTCGCGACCGGCGACGTCCACGCGCACCACCAGCGGCGGGCCGCGCTCCAGGACGCGCTGGTGGCGATCCGCTGCCGCACGTCGCTGGACGGCTGCGAGGCGGAGCGGCGGGGCAACCGCGAGTGCGTCCTCGCCTCCCCGGCCGAGCTGGAGGAGCGTTTCCCGCTCGACCGCGACGCAGTCCGGCGGGCCGGCGAGCTTGCGGAGCGGCTCGAGTTCGACCTGACCGAGGACCTCGGCTACCGCTACCCGGACTTCTCGGACACCGGCGAGCCGGCGATCGTGCAGCTCGCCCGCGTCTGCGACCGTGCGTTCGCCGAGCGGTACGACGACGCGAACGGTCACAAGCGGCGGGCGAGAGCGCGGCTCGACGAGGAGCTGAAGCTGATCGACGAGCTCGGCCTGGCCGGGTTCTTCCTGCTGCACTGGGAGGTGCTCGAGCTAGCGCGCGAGTGCGCGGTCGAGGTCCGCGGTGGCTCGGTCGCTCGCAACGTCCTGCCGCCGGGCCGCGGACGCGGCAGCTCGGTCGGCTCGATGGTCTGCTACCTGACCGGCCTCTCGCATGTCGACCCGGTGCACGCCGGGCTCTCGCTCGGGCGCTTCCTGAACCGCGAGATGGTCTCGGTGCCGGACATCGATCTCGACTTCCCCCGCGACATCCGCGAGAAGCTGATCGTCGCCGTCTGCGAGCGCTACGGGCACGAGCACTCTGCGCTTGTCGCGAGCTTCTCGACCTACCACGCGCGCGGCGCGATCCGCGACCTCGGGAAGGCGCTCGGCCTGCCGTTCGGCGAGCTCGAGCGCCTCGCGCGCCTCACGGACGGCAACCCCTACCGCGTCGGCGAGGAGATCGCGAAGCTCCCGGATGCGGAGACGAAGCTGGCGTCGCCGCGCTGGCGCGCTTTCGTCGAGCTCTGCGGCGAGATCGGCGGCCTGCCGCGGCACGTCTCGCAGCATCCGGGCGGGATGGTGATCTCGACGCGGCCGCTCGTCGAGCTCGTGCCGGTGCAGCCGGCGGCGATGGCGGGACGGCAGCTCTGTCAGTGGGACAAGGACTCGTGCTCCGACGCCGGGTTCCTGAAGATCGACCTGCTCGGGCTCGGGATGCTCTCGGCGGTCGAGGACTGCGTGGAGCAGGTCGCGCGGGTTCACGGAGAGACGGTGGACCTCTCGCGCGTCCCGCTCGAAGACCTCGACGTGTACCGCGAGATCCAGGCGGCGGACACGATCGGCGTCTTCCAGATCGAGAGCCGGGCCCAGATGCAGTCGCTGCTCCAGACGCGGCCGGAGAACCTCGACGACCTGACGATCCAGGTCGCGCTCGTGCGGCCGGGGCCGATCCAGGGCGGCGCAGTCCACCCGTACATCGCAAACCGGCAGCAGCTGCGCGAGGACCCGGACTTCGTGCCGCCCGTCGACCATCCGCTGCTGGAGGAGACGTTGCGCGAGACGCTGGGAGTGATCGTCTTCCAGGACCAGGTGCTCGAGGTGGCGACGGCGCTCGCCGGCTTCTCGATCGGCGAGGCGGAAGGTCTGCGTCGCGCGATGAGCCGCAAACGCTCGCTGGAGGCGATCGAGGCGTTTCGCGGGCGGTTCGTCGAGGGCGCGGTCACGAAGGGGGTGGCGGCGGAGGCCGCGGACGCGGTCTTCGACAAGCTCGTCGGCTTCTCGGGCTTCGGCTTCCCGAAGTCGCACGCGGCGGCGTTCGGGTTGCTCGCGTACCAGTCGGCGTGGCTGCGGCACCACTATCCGGCCGAGTTTCTGTGCGCGCTGCTGAACGCGCAGCCGATGGGCTTCTACCCGCCGTCCTCGCTGGTGCGCGACGCGCAAAGGCGCGGGGTGGAGGTGCGGCCGCCGGAGGTAAACCGCAGCGCGGCTGAGTGCGCGCTCGAGGACGAAGCCGTGCGCGTCGGGCTGTCGTATGTCCGCTCGCTGGGGGAGGAGGAGGCGCAGGCGGTCGCGGCGGAGCGGGAGCGGGGCGGGCCGTTCCGCGGGGTGCGAGAGCTGGCGCAGCGGACCGGGCTCGACCGCGCGCGGCTGGAGGCGCTCGTCGCGTCAGGGGCTTGCGACGGCCTCGGCCGCGGTGGACGCCGACGCGCGCTGCTGTGGGAGCTCGGCTTCGCGCCGCGTGCGCAGACGGTGCCGGGAAGCGGAGGCGTGGAGAGCCAGCTCGCGCTGCCGCTCGATCCGACGGCGGAGACGCCCGTCCTGCGGGAGCAGACGCCGTGGGAGCGGATGCTCGCCGACTACCGCACGACGAGCATTTCGGTCGGCGTGCACCCGCTCGCACTGCTGCGGCCGCACCTGCCGGAGCGGACGCTGTCGAGCCGCGAGCTGGGCGAGGCGCCGGCCGGCCGGTTCGTCGCGGTGGCCGGGATGGCGGTGGCGCGGCAGCGGCCGGCGACGGCGAACGGGGTCGTGTTCATGCTGCTCGAGGACGAGTTCGGCCAGATGAACCTGGTCGTGCCGCCGGCCGTGTACGACCGGTTTCGCCCGCTGGTGCGAGCCGAGCCGCTGCTGCTGGCGCGCGGCCGCTTCGAGCGCGTCGGCCGCAACCAGAACGTGCTGGTGCGGGAGCTGGAGTCGCTCGGCCCGCTGGCGCGGCGCTGCGCCGACGAAGCGGACGTGTTCGGCTCGCTCCCGGCCGCACATCATTTCGGCCACCGCTGACGGCGCGATCGTGGGCGGCTTCGCAGCGCGGCTCGGCTAGCGGTTCTCGATCTCCAGACCGAAGCGGGGAAGCCGCTTCGTAACCGCGCGGTTGAACTCGTCCTCGTACTCCTCGGCCGAGGCCTCGTCTAGTGTCGACGCGAAGTTGTCCCGCAGGTCGGCCAGGATCTCGGTGCCGGTCTCGACGAGGTCCTGGTAGTCGCCGAAGCGCTCCTCGGCCACGGCGCGCTCGGCGCGGTCGTACGACCGTTCGGCCGCGTCACAGGCGTCCAGCAGTTCCAGGTGGTCGCGGACGAAGAGGTCGAGCTGTCGCCTGATCACATCTGCGAAGCGGCGCTTCCTCAACACCTTCCTAGACTAATCCGGCTTTGAGCCTGCTCGTCCGCACCTGGAACGTCTTCCACGGCAACACGAGCCCGCCGGAGCGCGCGGGCCGTCTGGAGGAGATGGTGCGCCTCGCCACCGAGGACGAGCCCGACGTGCTCTGCCTGCAGGAGGTGCCGGTGTGGGCGCTGCGGCACCTCGGCGGGTGGAGCGGGATGCAGTCGTTCGGTGCAGTCGCTGCGCGGCCGCGGCTCGGAAGCGCCGAGCTCGGCCACCTGATCACGGAGCTGAACTACGGGCTCTTCCGCTCCGCCTTCACCGGACAGGCGAACGCGATCCTCGTGCGCGCCGGCCTGCGCGTGCGCGAGACGGACTCGATCGTGCTCAACCCGCCGGCCTTTCGGCGACGGATCGGCCGGGAGCTGTGCCTCGACCGGGGCCGAAGCCTGCGCTGGGCGAAGGAGCGCCGCGTCTGCCACGCCGTGCGCACCGAGGAGCTGACGGTGGCGAACCTGCACGGGTCCGCCGTCCACGACTGGCGCGTTGCCGACGCGGAGCTGCTGCGCGCCGCGACCTTCGCGGACGCCTTCGCGGAGCCCGAACACGTGCTAGTCGTCGCGGGCGACTTCAACGTCATTCGCGAGCGTTCCTCGACGCTGACCGAGCTCGCCTCGTGGGGCTTCACGAAGCCGATCGCGTGGATCGACCAGGTGCTCGTGCGCGGCGCCAAGTCCGGCCACGCGCACCGCTGGCCCGACGAGAGGCGCCGCGTTCACGGCAAGCTCCTATCCGACCATGCGCCGGTGGAGGTGACGATCGAATGACGTTCGAGGAGGCCAGAGCGCAGTTCCCCGTGCTCGAGCGCCTCGCCTACATGAACGCCGGCACAAACGGGCCGCTCGCGCGGTCGACCGCCGAGGCGATGGCTGAGCAGGAGCGCGCCGACCTCAAGCTCGGGCGCGGCGGCTCCGCCTACTTCGAGCGCGCGCTCGAGCTGCGCGACCGGGTCCGCGCGAAGCTGGCCGCGGCCGTCGGCGCGCCGCCCGAGTCGCTCTCGCTCGCGACCTCGACGACGAACGGCTGCAACATCGTCCTCGCCGGTCTCGACTTGCGGCCCGAGGACGAGGTGCTCACGACGGACGGCGAGCACTTCGGCCTGCTCGGCGCGGTCGCCACCTCGCCGGCTCAGGTGCGCGTGGCCGAAGTGCGTGACCTCACGCCCGACGAATCGTTCGACGTACTGCACGCCGCCGTGACGCCCAAGACGCGCCTCATCGCCCTCTCGCACGTCTGCTGGGTGACGGGAAACCGCTTCCCGATCGCCGAGCTGCGGGAGGCGACCGGGCTGCCCGTGCTCGCGGACGGCGCTCAGAGCGCAGGTGCGATCGCCGTCGAGGCGACCGAGGTCGACTTCTATGCGTTCTCCTGCCAGAAGTGGCTCTGCGGCCCGGACTCGATGGGCGGGCTCGTCGTGCGCGACCCGGAGTCGCTCACCGTGGCTGCACCGAGCTACCTCTCACAGCAGGGCTACGAACCGACCGGCGCGTTCACCCCGCGCGACGGCGCCGCCCGTTTCGACCCGGGGTGGACGCCGCCGCCGTCGCTCGCCGGCCTCGACGCGGCGCTCGACCTGGCGCCCGAGGGCCGGTTCGAGCGTGGAGGGGAGAATGCAGCACGCTGCCGCGAGCTGATCGCGGAGCGGTTCGAGGTCCTCACGCACCCGGGGCAGGGGACCCTCGTCACGTTCCGTGTGGACGGCGACACGGCCGAGCTCGTGCGCCGGCTCTATGCAGAAGGCGTCGTCGTCCGCGACATCCCGGGGCACGGCTTGCTCCGAGTCTCCTGCGGTTGGTGGAACAGCGACGAGGACGTCGACCGGCTGCTCGGCGCGCTCTAAGGCGTCGCTTGCGATGCCGCCTAGAGGACGCGCGAGCTTTGCTCGTGCGTCCGTCTTACGCGACTGGCGATGTGTCGCGGGTCATCCCGCGGCGGCATCTGCCGCGCTACGCAAACCGAGCTCGGCTGAAATCGGGCGCATCGCCTCGACGACGAACCTGATGTGATCGTCGAGGTCGACCCCGAGCTCCTCGGCCCCCTCGTAGACGTCCTGCCGGTTGACCCCTGCGGCGAACGACGGTTGCTTCAGCTTCTTCTTCACGGACTTCGGCTCGAGCGTCTGGATCCCGTCGGGCCGCACGAGGCCGCAGGCGTGCACGAAGCCTGCGAGCTCGTCACAGGCGAACAGCGTCTTCTTGAGCGGGGTGTCACGCGGCAGCTCCAGATGCGACGCGTGGGAGAGGACACCGTCGACGACGTCGTCCGGCCAGCCTTCCTCGCGCAGGATCGGCGCACCGTCCTGCGGGTGCTTGTCGAGCGTCGGGTGCATCTCGTAGTCGAAGTCGTG
>JBEVNN010000027.1:0-2758 GCA_040508095.1 Gaiellaceae bacterium | reverse complement strand
GCCGAGGAGGACGAGCTGCCGCGTTCGGCGGTGGCCCAGCACGCGGCCGGCGAGCTTCGCATCCCCGACGGCTACGGCGTCATCGAGGGCCAGCCGACGGGGAACCGCCGCGCCGTGGGCGTCGTCGTCGCGCGCTTCAACGGCGAGCTGACGAGCGAGCTCCTCACGCGCGCCCTGGACGAGCTCGAGCGTGCGGGCGTCGGGCGTGAGGCGGTCACGGTGATCCCGGTTCCCGGAGCCTTCGAGCTGCCGCTCGCCGCCATGGCGCTGGCGAAGACGCGCCGCTACTCCTGCATCGTCGCCCTCGGCGCAGTGATCCGCGGCGAGACGCCGCACTTCGAGTACGTCGCGAGCGAGGCAGCGAGCGGGCTGCAGCTGGCCGGCCTGGAGACGGGCGTGCCCGTGGCGTTCGGCGTGCTCACGACGGACAGCGAAGACCAGGCCCGAGCGAGGCTGGACAAAGGTGCCGAGGCCGTGCGCACGGCCCTCGAGATGGCGGACGTCTTCTCGCAGTTGCGCGCCGCAGCCGGCGCTGCGCCGGCTTGAGACTCGTAAGCGTTTAGCTACACTCCGCCGCCGATGTCCAAGGTATGCGCGATCTGCGGGAAGAAACCGTCCTTCGGCCACAACCGGAGCCATTCGATGGTGGCCACGAAGCGACGCTTCAATCCCAACCTCCAGCGCGTGCGCGTCCTGCTGGACGGCAAGGCGACACGCGCCTACGTCTGCACGCGCTGCCTCAAGGGCAACAAGGTCCAGAAGGCGGTCTAGCAACCGCTGTCGCCGCGGAGGGCGTCTAAGTCCGCGATGGAGGACCGCGGGCTGACGATCCCTTCCGAGCTTGGCCGGATCAGCGTCTCGCCGGCCGCGATCGCACAGATCGTGGGCCGCGTCGCGACGCAGTGCTACGGCGTCGTCGGCATGTCCCTGCGAGGCCCCGCCCGCGAGCGGGTGACGCAGCTCCTGCCCAAAGGCCGGCCGGCGCGTGGGATCGTCGTCCGCAACGAGAACGGCGCGGTCGCGCTCGAGCTCTACGTCGTTGTCGCGTACGGGCTGAACCTCGCCGAGGTCGCGGCGACGGTGCGCTCGCAGGTCACGTACGAGGTCGAGCGGCTGACCGGCCTCCGCGTGGCGTCGGTCGACGTCCACATCCAGGACGTGAAGCGGACGGCGTGAGCGACCTCGAGACCGTTCGCAGCCTCGCCCGCGGCGCGCTCGACTCGCTCGAGCTGAGTCGCGAACGAATCGACGACCTCAACGTCTACCCGGTGCCGGACGGCGACACCGGCACGAACCTCACGCTGACGGTGCGCGGCCTGGTGGAGGCGCTCGACGCCTCGACCGCCGTCGACCGCCGGGCGCTTGCTCGCGAGGCGACGCGCGCCGCGCTCATGTCGGCGCGCGGCAACTCCGGGGTGATCCTGTCGCAGATCGTGCGTGGCGCGGCCGACGTACTGGGAGCGGCGGAACGGATCGACGGGACCGCCGTCGCCCGCGCGTTCCGCGGCGCGAGCGACGCGGCCTACGGCGCGGTGCGGAAGCCGGTCGAGGGGACGATGCTGACCGTCATCCGCGCGCTCGCGGAGTCCGCAGAACGCTCGACGAGCCTCGAGCCGCGCGAGCTGCTCGCCGAGCTGGTGGAGCGCGGCGAGGAGGCCGTGGCGCGGACGCCGGAGCAGCTCGACGTCCTGCGCGAAGCGGGAGTGGTCGACGCGGGCGGCGCCGGTCTCCTCGAGCTCGTGCGCGGGCTCGCGGCCGCAGTTGCGGGCGAGACCGTCGCTGCACCGCTGGCTGCCGAGCCGCTGACCGTCGAGGCCGTGCACCAGGAGCTCTCCCGCTACCGGTACTGCACGACCTTCGTCGTCGAAGGCGATGCGCTCGACGCGCAGGCGCTCGAGGCGGAGGTCGAGCGGCTGGGCGACTCGCTGCTCGTCGTCGGCGACCGGACCGCGCTCAAGATCCACGTGCACACCGACGACCCAGGCGCGGCGCTTTCCCTCGGCACCCGCGCCGGCGCGATCGAGGGCGTCGAGATCGCCGACATGCACCGCCAGACCGAGCAGCGCGAGGAACGGCTGCTCGCTGCCCTGCCCGGCGGCGGTTCCCGCTCCGGCGTGGTCGCAGTCGTCGCCGGCGACGGCAACCGGCGCCTGTTCGAGGAGCTCGGTGCGGCGCACGTCGTCGAAGGCGGCCAGACGATGAACCCGTCGACGGCCGACCTGCTCGCCGCTGTCGAGGCAGCCGGGGCGGAGGAGGTCGTGCTCCTGCCGAACAACTCGAACGTCGTGCTGGCGGCCGAGCAGGCAGCGCGCGTCGCCGGCCGTCCGGTGCACATCGTCCCGACCGAGTCGATCCCTGCCGGCCTGGCCGCCCTCGTTGCGTTCAACGCCGAGCGCTCGGCGGACGAGAACGCGGCCGCGATGCAGGAGGCGCTGGCAGGCGTCGCGACGGGCGAGGTCACGATCGCGTCGCGCGATGCCTCGAGCGACGGCGTCGCCGTGCGCGCAGGCGAGTACCTCGGCCTACTGGACGGGACCGCGGTCGCCTCGGGCCCGACCTTCGACGACGTCGCCGGTGAGGTCATCGGCCGCCTGCTCGCGGAGCCGCGCGACGTCGTCACGCTCTTGCACGGCGAGGGCGCGCCGCCGCTCAACGGCCTCGTCGACGAGCTGGCGGCACAGCACCCGGAGCTCGAGCTCGACGTCCACGACGGCGGCCAGCCGCACTACCCGCTGCTGCTCTCCGCCGAGTAGTCTCG
>JBEVNN010000243.1:0-4760 GCA_040508095.1 Gaiellaceae bacterium | reverse complement strand
CGAGCTTCACCCCGGCGCTGTTGATCCGCTCGAGCTCGTCGTCGAGGTAGAGCTGCGAGAGCTTGCGCCGGTTTGCGCCGAAGGTGTTCGTCTCGATCAGGTCCGCGCCCGCGCGGATGAAGCTCGTGTGCAGTGTCACCACGCTCTCGGGCGCCTTCAGGTTCGCCTCTTCGGGGCAGCGAAGGCGCGGCACGGCGCTCGTCACGAGCACGCCCATGCCGCCGTCTCCGACGACGATCGGACCGCTCTCGAGGCGTTGCTCGAACCGGCTGCTCATGCCCGCTCGACTCTACTGACGAAGTGAAGTGAAGCGGTCAACCGAGAAAGAGGGATAGATCAACCGACCCCCACCGCGCGATACTCCACCTGCAACAACGACGAGCGCCCCGGTGCGGCTGGGGCAGATCGTCGGAAGCAGGTGGGGCCCGATGCGGCGGGGCCCACCGGCACCACGGAAGGGCACGATGCGGCAGAGCCCCTCCGGAGATGTAACTGCGGCTCTCTCACGGGAGACTCAGGCGGGGCCGGGCGGCGGCCCCGCCTGATGTTTTTCCAGGGCCGCTCAAGTCGCGAACGCGGGGTGTCGATGAAGCCTCTGGCTTCCGGCCGGGGGACTGACGGCAATCATCCTGCGGCGACGAAGCTTCTGACGGCGGCGGGCCCTGCTCCGCCGCCGTCCCTTTCTGACAACCCGGTGACAGTCACAGTGACTGTCACTGTTCGAGGTCAGTCGCGGAGGAGCCGGCCTTCCATGCCGCCCGCGACCGTCACGATCTGGCCCGTCACGTGCCCGGACAGGACGTCTGAGGCGAGCACGACGATCTGGGCTGCCACGTCCTCGGGCTCGGCGACCTTCTCGAGCGGCATCGTCCGCGTCACCCGCCGCAGCGTCTCGGCGTCGAGCGAGCCACGGGTCATCGGCGAGTGCGTCCACCCGGGACAGACAGCGTTCACGCGCGCGCGAGGCGCAACCCGCACGGCCTCGTTTTTCAGGCTCAGCAGCAGCCCGCCGACGATCGCAGACTTCGCCGCCGCGTAGTCGGCGTGACCGGCTTCGCCGAAGAGCCCTGCCGTCGACCCGACCAGGACCAGCGAGCCGTGCCCGCTGCGCGCCGCCCCCCGCAGGAACCCGCGCGACGTGAGGAAGGTCGCGGTGAGGTTCGTCCGCAGCGTCTGCTCCCAGCGCTCGAGCGGCAACTCCCACACGGGCACGTCCTCGGACGGCCACACCCCGGCTACCGCTGCGCAAACGTCGATCGCCCCCGCCTCTTCGAACAGCCGGTCGACCTCCGCCTCGACAGTGAGGTCGGCGCCGACCACGACCGCAGCGCCCAGCGCCTCGGCCCGCTCGCGTCCGCGGTGGTAGTGCGCGACCACCTCGCACCCCTCCTTCATGAACGCCCGGGCGCAGGCAGAGCCGATTCCGCCGGAGGCGCCGGTTATCAGCACACGCTTCCCCGCCAACCCGGTCTCCACGACGTGAGAGGCTACAAGGGTGAACGTCTTCATCATCAGCGACCTCGAAGGCGTCGCGGGGGTCGTCAAGGGCGAGCAGACTGGCTCGGGGGAGCCGCTCTACGAGGAAGCGCGCAAGCTCTACACGCACGAGATCAACGCCGCGGTGCGCGGCGCGAAGGCCGCCGGCGGGACCGAGATCGTCGTGATGGACTGCCACGGCGCCGGAAAGGGCCACACGTTCAACTCCCTGCTCCCGGAGGAGCTCGACCCCGATTGCGAGTTCGTCGTCCAGGACGAATGGACCGAGTACACGGAGTTCCTGGAGCAGGGCGTCGACGCCGCGCTCTTCGTCGGCATGCACGCGCGCGCGGGCACCACCGAGGGCGTGCTCAACCACACGGTCTCGGGGCGTGACTACCAGAACCTCTGGTTCAACGACACGCTCGTCGGCGAGACCGGGATCAATGCGGCGCTCTGCGGCACCTGGGGCTGTCCGGTCCTGATGGTTACCGGCGACCAGGCCGCCTGCCAGGAGGGCAAAGAGCTGCTCGGGGACGGCCTGACGACGGTGCAGGTCAAGCGCGGCACCGGTGTGCAGAGCGCGCGCAACCTCGTGCCGTCCCGCGCTCGCGAGGCGATCGAGGCCGGGACGAAGCAGGCGCTGTCGGACCTGAACGCCGTCCAGCCGTACGACCCCGGCAAGCCCTCCGAGATCAAGGTCGAGTTCAAGTGGACCGGTCCTGTCGACAAGCTGCGCCACCGCGTCGGCGTCGAGAAGCTCGACGACCGCACGATCGTCTCCCGCGCCAACGACTGGTGGACGGCGTGGCGCCAGTTCTTCTTCTGAGTCGGCCGTGGACGCGCGCGAGCTTGCGGAACTGATTTCGTCGCCCGAGGCGGTGCCGGGCTCGGGCTGGGTCGCCGGGGTCACCGGCGCGTTTGCGGCCTCGCTGGTCGCGAAGGCCGCCGCTCGCTCGGAGGGCTGGACTGGAGCGGGAGGCGCGCGCTCGCAGGCAGCCGACCTTCGCGATCGCCTGCTGGAGCTCTCCACGAGGAACGCGCTCGTCTACGAGTCGGCGCTGGATGCGCTCGAGAAGCCCGGATCCGACCTCGCCGGTGCGCTGGCCGAGGCGGCCGACGCGCCGCTCGCGCTCGCAGAGGCCTCGGCGGACGTCGCCCTGCTCGCCGCCTCCGCCGCCGAATGCGCCGACGGCGCCTCGCGCGCGGACGCCGCAGCGGCGGCCGCCCTCGCCGCGGGGGCCGCACGGGCCGCCGCGAAGCTCATTTCGGTGAATCTCGCCACGATGCCCGGAGACGAGCGGCTCGCCGCCGCCCAGCGAGCGGTCGAGGCCGCGGACCACGCAGCACGCGCCGCCTTCGTGTCCGAGATCTAGCACCAGCGGCCCGGTCGTCTACGCTCGCCAGCCGTGCGCGAGATCACCCACTTCGGGCTCGCCGTCCTGGTGGTCGCCGGGATCGTCGTGGTCGCTGTGCTCTCGAACAAGGTGAGCGAGCGGGTGCCGATACCGGCGCCGGCCATCTTCCTGCTCGCGGCCGCGGCCACCGTCCACTTCTGGCCGAGCGTCGGCCGCCGGATCTCGATCCTCGAGGTCGAGCGCATCGCGGTCGTGGCGCTGATCCTCATCCTCTTCGACGGTGGTGCGCGGGTCGGCTGGGCGCGCTTCCGGGCCGCCTGGATCCCGATCTCGCTGCTCGGCGTCTTCGGAACCTTCACGACCGCCGGCCTGGTCGCCCTTGCGGGCCACTACCTCTTCGACTTCAGCTGGACGACCGCGGGAATCCTCGGCGCGGCGCTGGCGCCGACGGACCCTGCGGTCATGTTCTCCGTGCTCGGCAAACGCGAGGTGAGCGGGCGCACCGGGACGATCCTCGAGGGCGAGTCCGGCGTGAACGACCCGGTCGGCATCGCGTTGATGATCGGGATGATCGAGTTCGCGACCCATGCGGACGCCACGTTCTGGATCGTCGTTCGCGAGTTCCTGCTCGAGATGTCGGTCGGCCTGGCGATAGGTATCGCCGGCGCGTGGCTACTCGTCGAGTCGCTACGCCGCATCCGCCTCGCAAACCCGGCGCTCTACCCGCTGGGAACCCTCGCCGCCGCAGGCGTGATCTACGGTGTCGCCGCGGTCGCCCACGGTTCCGGCTTCCTCGCCGTCTTCGTCGCGGGAATCCTGATCGGCGACGCCGACTACCCGGGCCGCGACGACGTCGAGCGCTTCCACACGTCCCTGGCCAGCCTGGCGGAGGTGGTCGTGTTCGTCGCCCTCGGCCTGACCGTCCACGAAGTCAACCTCGAGCCGGTCTGGAAGGACGGCCTCCTGATCGCGCTGATCCTCACGTTCCTCGCGCGGCCCCTCGGGATCGGCCCGTTCCTCGCGCCGCTGCGGCTACGGCACGGCGAGCGCGTGTTCGTGGTGTGGAGTGGGCTGAAGGGCGCAGTGCCGATCCTGCTGGCGGCCTTCGCGCTCCTTCAGGAGGTCTCGGGCTCTGAGCGGATCTACGGAATCGTCTTCGTCGTCGTCGCGTTCTCGGTGATCGTGCAGGGCGGCAGCGTGCCCTTCGTGGCGAAGCGGCTCGGGATTCCGATGCGCCTGGTCCACCGGGGGCCTCCGTGATCGTCGCGCACCTCGACCTCGACGCCTTCTTCGCGGCAGTGGAGGAGCTCGAAGACCCAGTGCTGCGCCGGCGGCCGCTGGTCGTGGGCGGCGACCCTCACGGCCGCGGCGTCGTCGCGACCGCGAACTACGTCGCGCGCCGGTACGGCATCCACTCGGCCATGTCGTGTGCCGAGGCGCTCCGCCGCTGCCCGCAGGCGGTCTTCCTCCAGCCGCGGAAGCGCCTCTACTCCGAGTACTCGAAGGCTGTGTGGTCGGCGGTTCGCGAGGTGGTGCCGACCGTGGAGCGAACCGGCATGGACGAGGGCTACCTGGACGTTGGGGAGGTGGCAGCCGACTTCGGCCGGGCGAGGGCCGTTGCGGAGGCGGTGCAGGCTGCCGTGCGCGGCGCGACCAGCCTCTCATGTTCGCTCGGGGTCTCGAGCTGCAAGGTTGTCTCGAAGATCGCGAGCGACCGCCGCAAGCCGGGTGGGATCACGGTCGTGCCCGCGGGACGGGAGGCCGTCTTCCTGGCGCCGTTCGACGTGCGCCGCCTGCCCGGAGTCGGGCCGCGCGCCGAGGAACGTCTGCGCCGGACGGGGGTCGAGACGATCGGTGACCTCGCCGCGCTTGACGACGCGAGGCTCCGCGGGCTGCTTCCAGGCAAGCTCGGCCCGCTGCTGCGCG
>JBEVNN010000240.1:0-2876 GCA_040508095.1 Gaiellaceae bacterium | reverse complement strand
CGCAGAGCGTCGCCGTCTACGGCCGGTACGCGCGCCAAGGCGGCACGATCAAAACCGAGGACGATCCGCTTGCAAACCCACCGGCAAAGATGGAACAGAGCTTCGCGGCGCTCGATCATCTCGAACGAGCCGTCACGGAGTTCGGCGGGATCGCCTTGCGCTACGGCGTCTTCTACGGCGCCGCCAACGATGGCTCGGTCGAACCGGTGCGAAAGCGGCAGTTCCCGATTGTCGCTGACGGTGGCGGCATCTGGTCCTGGATCCACCTCGAGGACGCCGCCGCGGCAACCGTGCTCGCGCTCGAACACGACGGGCCGGCGATCTACAACATCGTCGACGACGAGCCGGCGCCGGTGCGCGAGTGGCTGCCTCTGCTCGCCCAGGCGCTCGGCGCGAAGCCACCCCGGCACGCTCCGACGTGGCTGGCGCGGCTGCTTGCCGGCAAGGCGGTGGTCGTGATGGCCACCGAGGCGGGCGGTGCCTCGAACGCCAAGGCCAAGCGCGAGCTGGGCTGGACGCTGCGCTATCCGAGCTGGCGGCAGGGCTTCCCGGAGGTCTACGCGGGGTCGACGGCATCGGCGGCGCCGCGGATCGGGGAGCCTGCGCGGACCTAGGGAGCGGCTAGCATCGCCGGGTGGCCGTTGCGTCGCCCGAGCAGTACCTCGCCGACCTCAATCCGGCGCAACGGGAAGCGGTCCTCGCCACCGAAGGGCCGCTTCTCGTCGTCGCCGGCGCGGGCTCCGGGAAGACGCGGGTGCTCACCTACCGCGTCGCCCATCTGATCAACGCCTGCGGCGTGAAGCCGAACGAGATCCTCGCGATCACGTTCACGAACAAGGCCGCGGGGGAGATGCGGGAGCGGCTCGAAGACCTGCTCGGCCCGGTGGCGAATGCGATCTGGATCCTGACCTTCCACGCCGCCTGCGGCCGGATCCTGCGCCGCGAGGCACCGCGTCTCGGCTACCGCTCGAACTTCACGATCTACGACTCCGCCGACCAGGTGCGGCTGACGAAGGCCTGCCTCGAGGAGCTCGAGCGCGACCCGAAGCGCTTCGTCCCGCGCGGCATCCACGCCCAGATCTCGGCGGCGAAGAACCAGCTCGTCACGCCCGCCGAGTACGCCGAACGGGTGGCGTCGTTCTACGACCAGACCGTCGCGGAGGTGTACGACCTCTACCAGCGGCGCATGTTCGCCTCCAACGCCGTCGACTTCGACGACCTGCTGATGTTGACGGTGCAGGTGCTGGAACGATTCCCCGAGGCCCGAGAGCGCTGGCAGAAGGCGTTCCGCTACGTCCTCGTCGACGAGTACCAGGACACGAACCACGCCCAGTACCGCCTGCTGCAGCTGCTGGCCGAGAAGCACCGCAACGTCTGCGCCGTCGGCGACCCGGACCAGTCGATCTATGCCTTCCGAGGAGCCGACATCCGGAACATCCTCGAGTTCGAGCGCGACTTCGGCGAGACCCGCACGATCGCGCTCGAGCAGAACTACCGCTCGACTAACTCGATCCTAGGCTCGGCCAACTCCCTGATCGAGCACAACCGCGAGCGGAAGCCGAAGAACCTCTGGTCCGACCTCGGCGAGGGCGAGCCGGTGCGGGTGCTCGAGGTCGAGGACGAGCACGCGGAGGCGCGGTTCGTCGCGGCCGAGATCGCAATGCTCGTCGAGGAGGACTACAGCGGCAGCGAGATCGCGACCTTCTACCGGACCAACGCGCAGTCGCGGGTGCTGGAGGACGTGCTCGTCCGCCAAGGCGTCGCGTACCAGGTGATCGGGGGCCCGCGCTTCTACGAGCGCGCCGAGGTGAAGGACGTGATCGCGTACCTGCAGGCGATCGACAACCCGTACGACGCCGTCTCGCTGCAGCGGATCGCCAACAGGCCGAGGCGCGGGATCGGCGACGCCAGCCTCGCGCGGCTGCAGACGCACGCCGACGCGTTCGGGATCTCGCTCTGGGAGGCCCTTCCGCAGGCCGAGGACGCGGGCATCTCGGGCGCGCCGCTACGTGCGGTCCAGCAGTTCCTCGGCCTGCTGCAGTCCCTCATGGCCGGCGCGCTCGACATGGAGGTGCCGGAGGTGATCGAGCGGGTCCTCGAGCAAAGCGGCTACCTCGAGTCGCTGCGCGCCGAGCGAACGATCGAAGCCCAAGGAAGGATCGAGAACCTGCAGGAGCTCGTCGGCGTCGCGCAGGAGTACCAGCACACCGCGCAGGAACCCTCGCTGTCCGGGTTCCTGCAGGAGATTTCGCTCTACTCCGACCAGGACGCGATCCGCGGCGAGCAGAGCCTCGTCACGCTGATGACGCTGCACAACGCGAAGGGGCTCGAGTTCCGCGCCGTCTTCATGATCGGGATGGAGGAGGGGATCTTCCCGCACGCCCGCTCGATCGAGGAGCAGGGGCTCGAGGAGGAGCGGCGCCTCGCGTACGTCGGCATGACCCGCGCGAAGGAGCGCCTCGTGCTCACGCATGCGAGCGCGCGGTCGCTCTACGGCAGCCGCTCGTACAACCTGCCCTCGCGCTTCCTCGACGAGCTTCCGGACGACAAGGTCGAGCGGCACCGGCTGCAGCCGGCCTCGTGGTCGGGCTACGGCTCGCCGACGGGAATCGCGCCGAGGGAGGACCGCGTGTCGCTCTCGACCGGCGACTCGGTCCGGCACGAAACGCTCGGGGAGGGCGTCGTGACCGCGATCGAGCGCGGCGGCCTCGTCACCGTTCGCTTCGCGAGCGACGGCAGCGAGCGGCGGCTGATGCTCGACTACGCGCCGCTGGAGCGCATTTCTTAATGGCAATCGAGGTGCGGGCGGTCGAGGCCGACGAGGTCGGCAAGGCGCTCGCCCCGATCTGGCACTACTTCGGCGGCCGGCCCGAGGC
>JBEVNN010000213.1:0-2660 GCA_040508095.1 Gaiellaceae bacterium | reverse complement strand
CGAGCGAATGCCCGGCGCGGCCCACGCGCTGGAGGCCCCGGGCCACCGACTTCGGGCTCTCGACCTGGATGACGAGGTCGACCGCGCCCATGTCGATCCCGAGCTCCAGCGACGAGGTGGCGACGAGGCACGGGATCTCGCCCTTCTTCAGCAGCTCCTCCACCTCGACCCGCTGCTCGCGCGCCAGGCTCCCATGGTGAGCCCGGGCGAGCTCTTCCTCGGCGAGGTCGTTCAGCCGCAGCGCCAGGCGCTCGGCGAGGCGGCGGTTGTTGACGAAGACGATCGTCGAGCGGTGCGCGCGAACGAGCTCCAGGATCTCTGGGTAGATCGAAGGCCAGATCGACTGCTGCTCCTCGGGCTCGCGCATGTCGTCGAGCGGGACGACCACCTTCAGGTCGAGCGTCTTGGCGCGCCCGGCATCGACGAGCTCGATCTTGCGGCCGCCGGCGACGAACCGGCCGATCTCCTCCAGCGGTCTCTGGGTAGCGGACAGGCCGATGCGCTGCAGCGGTCCGCTGACCAGGTGCTCCAGGCGCTCCAACGACAGTGCGAGGTGCGCTCCACGCTTCGTCCCTGCAACGGCGTGGACCTCGTCGACGATCACCGTCTCCACCCCGCGCAACGTCTCGCGCGCGCGTGAAGTGAGGAGCAGGAATAGGGACTCCGGAGTCGTGATCAGGATGTCCGGCGGCTCGCGCAGCATCGCGGCGCGCTCCTTCTGCGAGGTGTCGCCGGTGCGGACGCCGACGCGCAGCTCCGAGCTCAGGCCGGCCAGCGGCCCGCGCAGGTTGCGCTCGATGTCGTAGTTGAGCGCCTTCAGCGGCGAGACGTAGAGCAGGCGCAGGCCCTCGCCGGGGCTTGGGTTGAGCCTGTCGATCCCGTACAAGAAGGCGGCGAGCGTCTTCCCGGAGCCGGTCGGCGCCTGGATCAGCGTGTGCCCACCGCGCGCGATGGCCGGCCAGCCGAGCTCCTGCGCCGGGGTCGGCCCGTCGAAGGCCTGCTCGAACCAGGCCCGCGTCTGCGGCGAGAAGACATCGCGGGCGCTCATCCGCTCATCAGCTCGTAGAACGACTGCGGCCACTCCACGCGCCCGACGTTAGCATCGGCCCGAGCCTTGCCCGAGACGCCCGAAGAGTTCTACACCCGCGCGAAGCACGCGCTGCGAATGCCGCCCGTCGAGGAGTGGGAAACCTTCCCGTTCGAAGGCGACATCATGCGCCGCGCGTTGCAGCCGCCGGCCGCAGACGAGAAGCAGCGCGCGGGCACCGAGGCTGTGGCCGCGGCACTTCGCGAATGACGTACTCGATCGTCGCGCGCGACCCGGAGACGGGCGAACTCGGCGTCGCGATCCAGTCGCGGGCGTTCAACTCGGGTGCCGTGGTGCCGTGGGGCGCACCGGGCGTCGGCGTCGTCGCGACACAGTCGTACGCCGAGCCGGCCTACGGGCCGCTGGGCCTCGACCTACTGCGCGCCGGCAAGAGCCCCGAGCAGGTTCTCGCGGCGCTGGTGGCCGCGGACGACGCCCCCGAGTACCGTCAGGTCGCCATCCTCGACCGCGAGGGCCGCGTCGCCGTCCACGTCGGCGAGGCCTGCATCCCCGCCGCGGGGTTCGCCACGGGAGACGGCTTCAGCGCGCAGGCGAACATGGTCGCGAGCGAACGCGTCTGGGAGTCGATGGCCGAGACGTTCGCGCGTTCGGAGGGGCCGCTCGCCGAGCGATTGCTCGACGCCCTGGACGCCGCCGAGGCCGCGGGCGGGGACTGGCGGGGCCGTCAGGCCGGAGGGATTCTCGTGGTTGCAGCCGAGGGGAACCACTGGGAGCGCGAGGTGGATCTGCGCGTCGACGACCATCCCGATCCCCTCGGGGAGCTGCGGCGGCTGTTGCGGCTGCGCCTCGCCTATCGCGCCATGTACGCGCCGCCGGGCCCGAGTGAGGAGCAATTCGAGGTGCTGCCCGAGCTCGACCGCACCTGGGCGCGCATCTTCGCCGCGACGGCGACCGGTCGGGTCGACGAGGCGCGCGAGCTGCTGCAGCCGCTGCTCGAGGCAGAGCCGCGCTGGGGGGACTTCGTCCGCACGCTCGCCGACCGTGACCTTCTCCCCAACGCCGCCGAGCTGCTCGAGGGTTGAAGCGGGTCAACGTCAAGGGCACGTCCGGCTCCGGGAAGACGACATTCGCGCAGGAGCTGGCCCGGCGCCTCGAGCTGCCCTTCGTCGAGCTCGACGCCCTCCACCACGGGCCGGACTGGTACCAACCGTCGGCCGAGGAGTTCAGCGCAACCGTGCGCGAGGCGATCGACGACATGCCCGACGGGTGGGTGATCGACGGCAACTACGAGTCGAAGCTCGGCGAGCTCGTGCTCGGGCAGGCGGACACGATCGTCTGGCTCGACCTGCCGTTCGCGCTCAAGCTCCGTCGGTTGTTGCGCCGCACGATCGGCCGGATCCGCAGGGACGTCGAGCTCTGGAGCGGGAACAAGGAGAGCTGGCGGGGTGCCTTCTGGGGGCGCGACTCGCTCCTGTGGTGGATGGTGAAGACGCACTTCCGGCACAAGCGCCAGTGGCCCGCGCGCTTCGCCGGCGACCAGCGCTTCGTGCGGCTTCGCTCGGTCCGCGAGGCGAAAGAATGGCTCGATGGCGTCGCCTGACCGCTACGACGT
>JBEVNN010000194.1:0-7039 GCA_040508095.1 Gaiellaceae bacterium | reverse complement strand
CGAGCGACGACCTCGACGTACGGCTCGAGCCCGGAGCCGTGCAGCTTCGACTTCAGCAGCTCGTCGACCTGGTAGATGCCGGCCGAGTTGTTCATCTTGATCTCGACCGAGACCGGCCGCTCCTCCCCTTCGGCGATGATCACCTCGTCGATCGCCGCCGCAGAGATCGAGTGGATCGACACGCGCCCGCGCTCGAACGGAATCCGCGAGCGCCCCTCCTCGATGTCGAGCGCGTCGGCGACCCGGACGATCCCCGCCTCTAGCGTCAGCGGGTGGCCCGCCTCGCGGTGGGAGGTGATCGTCTCCAGCACCTCCGAGACGACGACCGTCAGCTCCGGCTCCTCGTAGAGCCCGGCGAGCAACTGGCGCGCCTTGGGCTCGGCGAGGAACAGGCTCCAGTCCTCGTGCCGGTCGCGGTGTACCGCCATGCCGATGCAGTGCAGCAGCGCGCCGAGCAGGACGACGACCTCTGCGTCCTCCTGCTTCATGTCGTAGTCGGAAACCATCGCCGGCTCGACGCCGCGCTTGTGCAGGATCCGCAGGAGCCGCAGCCCGATGTTTGCCACGATCTGGATGTGCACCCACGAGTGGTCGTTGATGCCGAGCCGCTTGACGGCGTTCACGTTCGCCACGTGCCAGTCGGCCTTGAGACCGTCGTCCGCGTTCACGCGCTCCAGCAGCGTTCGCAGCTTGCGGCTGCGCTGCGCGGGCACCTTGATCCGCATCTGCGCGACCGCGTCTTTAGGCGTGAGGCGCGCTTCGCGCTCGGCCTCGCCCGAGGCCGGCTCGTCGATCCGCTCGCGGAGCTCCTTGTCGAGCTGCGACACGGCCTCCGACCCTACTCGTTCCGGCCGCTTCGCGTTACGATTTGACTTCCATGAGGACGATGAACCCGATTCACGACTCGACCTGCTCTGTGGCTGCGTGCGCCGAGATCCTCGGCGCGAAGTGGACAGCCGTGCTCGTGCACGACCTCTCCGAGGGCCCTCGGCGTTTCGGCGAGCTCGAGCACTCCTGCAGCGGCATCAGCCCGCGGACGCTCTCCGAGCGCCTCCGCGCGCTCGAGCAGGAGGAGATCGTGGTCCGCCGCAGCTACGCCGAGTCGCCGCCGCGGGTCGAGTACGAGCTGACCGAGAAGGGCGAGGCGCTGCTGCCGATCATCGAAGAAATGCGCCGCTTCGGGCACGCCTGGCTCGGCTGCGGGCAGGCCGCCCTAACGGTCTAGCGCCGCCAGCCGCCGGTAGAGCTCTTCCGCCGTCTCGATCCCGAGCGGCATGTACTCCGCAAGCAGCCGCTCGTTCGGCGAGTGGATGCTGCTCTCGGGCGTGGCGAAGCCGGTGACGATCGTCGGAATGCCCTTGTCGACGAGCGCCGGCACGATCGGCAGCGTTCCGCCGGAGCGCACCAGCAGCGGCCGGCGGCCCATGGTCTGCTCGAAGGCGTCCTGGGCGAGCTGGATGGCCGGCGTGTCGGGCGGGACGAGCGCCGCCGGCGCGGACGAGAGCCGCTGGACGTCGAGCTCGGCGCCCTCCGGCGCCGCGTCGCGAAGCAGCTGCTCCAGCGCCCGGCCGACCTGCTCCACGTCCTGTCCTGGCGCAAGGCGAATGGAGATGTTGGCCTCGGCCTGCACAGGCAGGACGGTCTTCTGCAGCGTGGGCGAGCCGCCCAGGATGCCGTTGACCTCCAGCGAGGGCTCGGCAGTCGTGCGCAGGTAGAACTCCTCCGTCGCGCCCGGGTCGACCGGCTGCGCACCGGCCTCCGCCAGCATCTGCTCGCCCGGGACGAGCTCCGCCCACGCGGCGAGCTCCTCGTCGGTCGGCGGAACGATGCCTGCCCGCAGGGGCTCGGGCAGGCGCCCGTCCTGCCCCTGCACGGACGAGAGAATCTTCATCAGGGCGTGGGTCGCGTTCAGCGCAGCGCTGCCGAACACGCCCGAGTGCAGGTCGCGATCCCCCGTGCGGACGGTGAGGTGGAAGTAGACGAGCCCGCGAACCGCGACGGCGAACTCGGGCACGCCCCGCGTGGTCATGCCGCTGTCGAAGATCAGCGCCGCGTCCGCCCCGCGCTCGTCGGCGGCGAGGAAGTCGACGATCTGGTGGCCGCCGGTTTCCTCCTCGGCGTCGCAGGCGAAGCGGACGTTGACCTGCAGCTCGCCCGCGGCAGCGAGGTCGGCGGCCGCCCGCGCGAGCATGTACAGCTGGCCCTTGTCGTCGACGACGCCGCGCCCGTAGAGCCACCCATCGCGCTCCTCGAGGGCGAACGGCTCGGACTCCCAGAGCTCGAGCGGGTCGGGCGGCTGCACGTCGACGTGGCCGTACACCAGCACCGTCGGCGCCGAGCCGTTCGAGGCGGGCAAGTCGCCGAGGATGAGCGGGTGCGTGGACGTCTCACGCACCTCCGCCGAGCCACCGGCCCCGCGGATGAAGCCCGCGAGCCACTCCGCGGCCCGCTTCACATCACCGGCGCGCGCGGAGTCGGCGCTGACGCTCGGGATCGCGATCAGCTCGGAAAGCTCGTCGAACCAGGGCTCCGCCACGGCGGCGGAGTCTACTGACCTGCCGTTACCCGGACTCCGCGCGGGTTAGCCCGTAGGGCGTTTAGGCGACGTCGCGCAGCGCGGTCGAGTCGGCCAGCGCGCGCAGCTTCTTCAGGCTCTGGTTCTCGATCTGACGGATCCGCTCACGCGTGACGTTGAAGGTCTTGCCGACCTCGTCGAGCGTCCGCGGGTGCTCGCCGTTCAGCCCGTAGCGCAGCTCCAGCACGCGGCGCTCTCGTGCGCTGAGCGTGCCGAGCACGCGCTGCAGGGTCGCCTTGCGCATCTCGACCTCGGCGACTTCCTCGGGCAACGGCTCGTTCTCGTCGGTGAGGAAGTGGCCGAACTCCGACTCCTCCTCGTCGCCGACCGGCTTCTCCAGCGAGACCGGCGCCTGCGAGCTGCGGCGGATCTGCTCGACCTCTTCCGGGGTCAGCTCGACATCGCGTGCGATCTCGACGGAGCTCGGCTCGCGGCCCAGCTCGGCCCGCAGCTTGCGCTCCGAGCGAACGATCTTGTTCAGCTTCTCGACGATATGAACCGGCATCCGGATCGTCCGCGCCTTGTCCGCGAGCGCGCGGGCGACCGCCTGGCGGATCCACCACGTCGCGTAGGTCGAGAACTTGAACCCCTTGCGGTGGTCGAACTTCTCGGCGGCCCGCACGAGGCCGATCGTCCCCTCCTGGATCAGGTCGAGGAACGGCAGCCCCTGGTTGCGGTACTTCTTCGCGATCGAGACGACGAGGCGGAGGTTGGCCTCCACCATCTCCTGCTTTGCGCGGTGCTCGCCGCGCTCGATGCGCTTCGCGAGCTCGACCTCCTGCGCCGCGGTGAGGAGGTCCACCTTGCCGATGTCCTTCAGGAAGAGCTGCAGCGAGTCGGTTGTGATCTCGCGCGTCTCCTTGAGCGGCGCGCGCTCCACCTCGTCCTCGGCGCTGTCGACGACCTCGATCTGCAACTCCTCGAGCGCGTGGTAGAAGTCGTCGAGCTGGCCGGCGTCGAGCTCCAGCTCGCTCAGCGCGAGCGCAATCTCGTCGGTGCTCAGCGACCCCGCCTCGCGTCCGGCCTCCAGCAACCCCTTGGCCTCGTCCGTCTCGAGCACCTCGCCGATGCTCGACGGCTTGGCCCGTACCCCCTGTTCGCTCACTTGTGGCTCCTCTTGGGCTTGTGCGATTGGTACACCGGCTTGGCGGCTGCGGCACTCTCTCACGGCTCCCGGACGGAAGCCATAGGCCGAACGGCCCTAATTTCTGTCAGTTGGTCCCAAGACGGCGCAGAGCCTCTAAATATTGCGTCGCCTGGGTTCCGAGGGCGGTTTTTGGGCCTTCGGCGCGTGCCTCCGAAAGCTGCTTCCGGGCCTCGGTCACCTGCGCCGACCACAGCAGCAGGAGGCCGAGGTGGAAACGAACGGTCTGCGCGTGCGGGAACACGCGCGTGAGCGGGCCGAGGCGGCTGAACGCCGCGGCCGGGTTCGCCTTGTCGAAGCGGCCGACCGCTGCGGCGACGCGCGCGTCGGAGTCGCCGGGTGCGAGGCGGGCGGCGGCCGCGAACTGGCGCTCGGCTGAGAGGGGCCGGTCGAGCTGCTGCAGCGCGACTCCGTACAGGAGCTTCTCGCGCGCGCCTCCCGCTGCCGCGGCCCTCCGGAGCGCGGCCAGCTGCTGCGCCGGCGGAAGCGCCCTGATCCGAGGCGGCGACGGGAACGACGGCACGAACCGCGGCAGCCCGGGTGCGAACCTCGGGTGGAGGAAGTCCTCGGCGCGGACTGCGTAGGGCGTGTCCGGCTGCAGTTGCGCGGCCGTCCGCCAGGCCGTGAGCGCCTCGTCGTTCCGCCGCAGCCAGTACAGCGTCAGCCCGAGGTGGAGCGCGACCAGCGAGCTCCGTTGGTGCTCGGCCTCGAGCTGCTGGAGCCGCGACGCCGCGTCGACGGGCCGCTCAGCGAGCGCCGCGCCGACCTGAGCCTCCAGCGAGCCATAGCGCCGGAAGATCGCCGCTGCGTCCGCGTAGCGCTTCGCGGCGTAGAGACGGAGCGCCTGTCTGAGCGCCCGGGCCTCCGGGTCGGTGCGAAGGGCGAGGTCCAGGCTGAGCGGCGGGCGGCCGCTGCGCACCTTCGGGGTCGGCGGAACGTCGTTGCGCGTTGCGAGCACGCCCACCACCACGACGCCCGACGCGACCACCGCTGACAGCGCGACGATGGCGAAGATTCGGCCCCGAGAGCTCACGCGGCGACGATAGCTTCCGCGCCCGTGGCCAACCGGAGCTCCTAGGCGCGCGTGGGCTCGCGTCCGGGAACACCGCGGCGCGGCCTCGCCTCGAGTGCCCGCGCAAGGTC
This sequence comes from Gaiellaceae bacterium, assembly GCA_040508095.1. Lineage (GTDB taxonomy): Bacteria > Actinomycetota > Thermoleophilia > Gaiellales > Gaiellaceae > AC-32. The sequence continues at coordinate 2,177 of JBEVNN010000194.1, read as the reverse complement.
GCTCGTCGAGACGATTCCGGCCAGATGGCTGTTCGAGACGACGAGGCCGTGGCCGCCGCGCGAGGTGCTCAGCTCTGCGAGCGCGTCGACCGCCTCCTCGTCTTCGCGGAGAACCGGTACCTCGTCGAGCCCGAGCTGACAGTCTCGTACGCGTCGCGTGTCCCACTCGTTGCGGGGCACGTTCGCAACACATCGGAAGGGAAGCAGGCCGACCGGCCGACCGTCCGCGACGACCGGGTACGTGGTGTGCCGTTCCGAAAACATGATGTTGTCCATGAACTCACTAAGTGTCACGTCGGGGCCGACGACCACCGGCTCTCGCGTCATGACATCCCGTACCCGCACGCCGTTCAGCGCCTGCTGCGTCAGGACGTACCGCGCCTCGGCGGTCGCGGCGTTCAGCAGGAACCAGCCGAGGAACGCGAGCCACGCGCCGCTGAACGATCCCTGGAAGATGAACATCGCGATTCCCGCGGCGATCAGCAGATAGCCGAAACCTCGCCCGATGTTGGCCGCAACGCGTGTCGCCCACACGAAGTCGCCCTTGTATCGCCAGAGCGCGGAGTGAAGGACACGACCGCCGTCGAGCGGCTGCGCGGGGATCAGGTTGAACACAAGCAGGGTGAGGTTGATGTAGCCGAGCCAGGCGGCGACGGCGTCGACGGCCTCGGGCAGTCCGGGGATGAGCGCGATGAGGACGAACACGACGCCGAGCACGAGCGAGACGATCGGGCCGGCGATTGCGACGCGAAACTCGGCGCCGGCTGTCTTCCACGCGCCCTTGAACCTCGCGACACCCCCGAACAGCCAGAGCGTGATGCCGTCGATCTCGATGCCCTCGCGTCGTGCTTCCAGCGCGTGACCGAACTCATGCAGCAGGATGGAGAGGAAGAAGAGGAACGCCGCCACGATCGCCATCGCGATGTGCGTCCCCTTCGAGAGGTCGGGGTTGGTCGAGGGAAAGATCCCGGACGCGAGCGTCCAGACGATCAGGACGAAGACAACGAACCAGCTCCAGTTGACGCCGAACTCGATCCCGGCGATCCGGCCGAGACGGAAGCTGCTTCCCATCGGGTCAGTCTTTCATGAGCCGCCGAGCACACACGCTTCCGTGGAGTCAGATTGCGCCCGGCGGAAGCCTGAAATCCGACACGACAGGCCAGGGGCTCGCTATACAATCGAAAGCGTGCCGACGTACCGCGAGCTTCTGCAGGCTGCCAAGGCCTCTGTCGAGGAGGTCGACGCGACGCGTGCACGCGAGTTGCTGGACGCTGACGACGCGCCGCTCCTGGTCGACGTGCGCGAGCGCGACGAGTGGGAGCAGGGCCGCATCCCCGGCGCCGTGCTCGTGCCGCGTGGGAACCTCGAGTCGCGGATCGAGAACGCCGCGCCGGACCGCTCGCGGCCCGTGCTCCTCTACTGCGCCTCGGGCGCCCGCTCCGCGTTCGCCGCGCAGACGCTGACCGACCTCGGCTACGACCGGGCGATCTCGCTCGCCGGCGGCTACACCGACTGGCAGCGGAACGGCTTCCCCACCGACCTGCCGCGCTCGCTCGGGCCAGAGCGCACGACGCGCTACAGCCGCCACCTGCTGATCCCGGAGGTCGGCGAGGAGGGCCAGCTGCGGCTGCTCGACTCGCGGATCCTTTTGATCGGCGCCGGCGGCCTCGGCTCGCCCGCCGCGCTCTACCTCGCGGCAGCGGGGGTCGGCACGCTCGGGATCATCGACGCGGACGTCGTCGACGAGACGAACCTGCAGCGCCAGATCGCCCACTCCAGGAACTCGCTCGGCGAGCCGAAGACCGACTCGGCGCGCCGCACGATCGAGGCGCTCAACCCGGACGTCGAGGTCGTCCCCTTCCGCGAGCGGCTCACTTCGGAGAACATCGAGCGGATCCTCGAGCCCGGCTGGGACGTGATCGTCGACGGCGCGGACAACTTCCCGACGCGCTACCTCGTCAACGACGCCTCGGTTTGGCACGACATCCCCGTCGTACATGGCTCGATCTTCCGCTTCGAAGGTCAGGTGACGGTCTTCAAGCCGGGCGCGGGCCCGTGCTACCGCTGCCTGTTCCCGCAACCGCCGCCGCCCGAGCTCGCCCCGAGCTGTGCCGAGGGCGGGGTGCTCGGCGTCCTACCGGGCGTGATCGGCTCGATCCAGGCCGCGGAGGCGCTGA
>JBEVNN010000177.1:0-8642 GCA_040508095.1 Gaiellaceae bacterium | reverse complement strand
GGCGCCCTCGGCGTAGTCCTGCTCGGCCTCGAAGGCGAACGGGCGCGCGTGCGCCTGCCAGCCGGTGAGCGCGGGCTCGAGCGTCGCGGCCAGGTCGGGGCGCACGTAGAGCCACGCCGCGCCCGGGCCGCCGCAGAGCCACTTCACCGAGCCGCCGACCGCGAAGTCCACGCCTAGCGCCGTCACGTCCAGTGGGACCGTGCCCACGGACTGGTACGCGTCCAGCACGACGAGCGCGCCGTGCTCGTGAGCGGCGGCAACGATCGCCTCGACGTCCTGGATCTCCCCGGTCTTGAAGAGCACATGCGTGACCGGGACGAGCAGCGTCCGCTCGTCGATCGCCTCGACGACGCCCTCGTCGTCGGCCGCGACCAGGATGTCGGCGCCGCGGCGCTCCTGCGCCTGGTAGAGGTAGCGGACGGACGGGAAGTTGCCCTCCTCGTAGACGACCCGTCGGCGGGGCCCATCGAAGGTGAAGCACGAGGCGACGACCGCCTCAGCGATGGTCACGTTCTGGTGCATCGAGACCGAGCCCGGCGGTGCGCCGATGAGCCGACCAATCTGGTCGCCGACCGTCAGCGGCAGGTCCCACCAGCCCTCCTCCCAGGCGCGCACGCCGCGTGTGTTCCAGCTGCGCGCGTACTCGAGCACCCGTTCCTCGGCGGCAGCCGGCATGGCGCCCAGCGAGTGGTTGATCAGGTACGTGGTCTCCGCGAGGATCGGGAACCGCTTGCGGTAGTCGAGAAGACTCGGCACCGGCCGCGAGTATAAGTATGGCCGCGCGGGTTTCCTGATCCCTCGATCGAGTGAAGCCGCGTCGAATCCCCTTTAGGGGTGATACCTGCGTCCCGGGCCGCGCTTACGGTCGGATCCACTGAGGACTGCGGCGTAAGGGGAGAAAACTTGAAGCGGAGCGAGGACGGGGTACGACGCGACGCTCGCGGCAGCGGGCTGTGGGGCACCGGTCGCGGCGGGCGAGGCTCGAACGGACGGCGTAACCGTGCGGTGAAGCGCGGGCTTCCGCTGCTGCTCGTGATGGCGCTGGCCGCCCCGCTGGCGGCCTCGGCCGGCGGCGGCCACCACTCGTGGCAGACGAGCTACCTCGCGCCCTCGCTGGTGCGGGCCGCCGCGCAGACGCCGAACGCAACCGTCCCCGTGATCGTCCAGAGCACAGACGGGACGGGCGACGCCGTGGAGGCGCTGCACGACTTCTCGGACACCACGCGCAAGCTGCCGATCGTCGGCGCCGCCGCGGGAGAGGTCGTCGCGGGCGACCTGCCGGAGATCGCCGAGGAGCACAACCTCGTGATCACGCCCGACCAGGCCATGGTCTTCGACGGCAAGGCGGGCGGCGGCCCGAGCGCGAAGAAGCCCAAGCCGTACCACAACCCCCACCAGAGCGGCCCGTACAGCTCCAGCGACGTCTGGCCCGCCGCGGTGGGCGTCGACCAGTTCTGGCCGACCCTCCCTGGGCCGAGCGGCAAGGACGCCGGCAGCACGCCGACGATCGCCTTCGTGGACTCGGGGATCGAGGCCTCGCGCAGCGATTTCGGCGACCGCGTCCTCGCCGCGGTCGACCTGTCGACGCTGCCGAGCAACTCGCCCGGCGACGGTCTCGGGCACGGCACGATGGTGGCAGGCGTCGCGGCGGGCTCCGCTGCGGGTCGCGCAGGCGCTGCGCCCACCGCGGGGATCGTCTCGCTGGACGTGATGGACGACCACGGGATGGCGCGCACGAGCGACGTGATCGCGGCCACACAGTGGATCCTGCGCAACCGCAAGCAGTACGACATCCGCGTCGCCAACTTCTCGCTGCACTCGGCGAGCCCGTCGAGCTTCCGCTGGGACCCGCTGGACAAGGCGGTCGAAAAGCTCTGGCTCTACGGCGTCGTGGTCGTCGCGGCCTCCGGCAACCAGGGCCAGGGCGGCCGGCCGACACCGATGGCCTACGCGCCGGGGAACGACCCCTTTGCGATCACGGTCGGCGCGCTCGACCTGCACGGCAGCACCAACCCGGAGCGCGCGGACGTCCCGACGTGGTCGGCCTGGGGCTACACGCTCGACGGGTTCGCGAAGCCAGAGCTCTCCGCACCCGGTCGCGCGCTCGTCGGCCCGGTTCCGGCGAACTCGACGCTCGCGGCGGAGCGGCCCGGCCAGCTGATGAGCACCGTCGACGGGACGTACATCACCCTGTCAGGCACCTCGCTCTCGGCGCCGATCGTCGCCGGCATCGCCGCCGACCTGCTCGCGCTCCGGCCGACGCTGACGCCGGACCAGGTCAAGGGCGCGCTGATGCACGAGGCCCGCTCGCTGCGCAGGGTGCGGACGCTGGCGGCCGGCGTCGGCGAGGCGTACGCGCCCGCGGCTGCGACGCTCGCGTTCCCGCCGAATCCGAACCGCGCGCTCGACGGCTTCCTGATCAAGGATCCCGCAGGCGACGGAATGATCTTCGACGACGTCTCGTGGCTCGACGCGGCCAAGGCCTCGCCGACCTGGGACGCGGTCTCGTGGCTCGACGGCTGGGCCGACGTCTCCTGGTCCGACGTGTCCTGGTCGGACGTGTCGTGGTCGGATGTCTCCTGGGCGGACGTCTCCTGGTCTGACGTCTCCTGGTCGGACGTGTCCTGGACCGACGTCTCCTGGGCAGACCTGGCGAACGCGGTCTACGCCGACGTCCCGCCTAGCTGAGGCGCTTCAAGACTCCGAGCGCCCGCTGGTCCCACGGGACCCGGTGCGTGACCCCGGCCGCGCTCAGCGTGTCCCGGTTGGCGAGATACCAGTCGTAGGTCTCGCAGAGCGCCTGCTCGTTCGACAGCCGCGGCGTGACGCCGAGCGCCCGCTCCGCCTTCGAGACGTCGACGAACGAGTCACGATGCGCGGTGCGGTAGTGCCACTCCGCGAGCGGTGACAGCCGAGCCAGCTCCAGCGCCCGCAACGCGAGCTCGGCCGGGCGCGCCGGAACCGGGCGGAGGCGGCTGCCCGAGCCGGCGTGCGCGATCAACGCCTCGAGGTCGGAGCGGACGGTGCCAAACTCGGTCGCCCCGACGTTGAAGGTGTCACCGGCGACCTGCGCCTGCGCGGCGGCGACCGTCGCCTCGACGAGGTCCTCGACCGCGAGCAGCTGGTACCGGTTCGAGCCGTCGCCCAGAATGGGAATCCGCCGGCCCTCGCGGATCCAGTCGAAGAGGATCTCGAACACCCCGAGGCGCTCTGGGCCAATGAAGGTCTTCGGGCGCAGGATCACGACGTCGAGCCCGCGCCGGCCCACGTCCCGCGCGACGCGCTCCGCCTCGATCTTCGACTCGCCGTAGTGGCCCACGCCGACGAGCGGGGCGTCCTCGGCGATCGGATGGTGCTTCGGCACGCCGTAGACCGCCGTCGATGAGATCAGCACCGCGCGCTTCACGCCCACCTCGAGCGCGGCCGCCAGCGTGACCGCCGCCCCCTCGACGTTCACGGAGCGGATCGAGTCGCGCGAGGCCTGGATCGGCAGCGCGGCCGCCGCGTGGACGAGCACATCGACCCCGTCGACGAGGCGAGCGGCGTCGGCCTGGTCGCGCACGTCGCCGCGGATCTCGTCCACCTCGCGCTCGAGCTGCGCGTCGTCGAGCGGCGCGAGGTCGAGCGTCCGAACCTCGTGCCCATCGGCCAGAAGCCGCCGCGCGAGGTGGAGGCCGAGGAACCCGGCGCCGCCCGTGATCGCCCACCGCATCCGCGGCAACCTAGCGGGAGGAGTCGCGCGCCGAGGCGCGAACTGGGTCCATCCTGTGACCGGCAAGATCGTCGCGATCGGCGCGGCGGTGCTGGCAGGTCTCACGCTGGCGGCGCCCGCCCAGGCCCGGAACCCGCAGATCGCGGGTCTTCAGGTCGCCCTGCGCGCATACGGGCTCTACCAGGGGCCGATCGACGCGATCGCGGGGCCGATGACGGTGCGCGCGACGAAGGCATTCCAGCGGCGTGCCGGGCTCCCGGTCGACGGACGCGCCGGCCCCGCGACGCGGCGCGCGCTCGGTCCGCTCGGGACGCCCGTCTTCGGCCGCCGCACCCTCCGCCGCGGGAACATCGGCTGGGACGTCTCGGTGCTGCAGTACATGCTCGCGCGCCGGGGCCGGCTCGTCCCGGTCTACGGCTTCTTCGACCGCGCCACCGACCGCGCCCTGCGCAGCTATCAGCGCTCGCGCCGTCTCTCCACCGACGGAATAGCCGGGCCGACGACGATCTCCGCCCTGAGCCACGGCAGCCGTGGCGTGCGGCCCGCCCGCCCCGCCCCCGCGCCTACGCGGACGGGGAGCGTGCGCACGATGCTCACCAACTGGGCGGTCGCGTACCGGATCGACCCGAAGCTCGTCCGCGGGCTCGCGTGGATGGAGTCGGGCTATCAGCCAGGGCTCGTCTCGTCGGCCGGCGCGAGAGGCGTGATGCAGGTCCTGCCCGGCACGCGCCACTACGTGCAGTGGCAGCTGATCGGGCGGAAGGTCCCGAAGTCGACCAGCGGGAACATCCAGATCGGAGTCGTCTACCTGCGCCACCTGCTGCGCCAGTACCGCTGGAACCGGGCGCGCGCGCTCGCTGCCTGGTACCAGGGCCCCAATTCGTTGCGGCGCAACGGCCGGCTTCCCGCGACGCGGCAGTTCGTCAGGAACGTGCTAGCGCTGACGCGCCGCAACGTCTAGCTGCTTCTGCACGGGCTGCGGAGGCGGCTTCGAGTCGACCAGCACCGCGGCCGCGAGCAGGATCGCCATCCCGACCGCGCTCTCACCGGCGAGGCTGCGCGGCAGGCCCGCGAACAGGGGCGCGCCGCGCTCGAGGCGCGGACGGACGAGGAAGTGGTGCGCGGCGCCCCACAGCAGCGCGAGCGAGACCAGGCCGAGCTTCACCAGCAGGACGTGCCCGTAACCCTGCGTCCAGAGGTCGGAAATGTGCGGCAGGCGCAGGATGCTGAGGTAGGTGCCGGCCGCGAGGAGCACGACGATCAGCAGCGTCGCGAGCTTCGAGAAGCGCAGGAACGCGCGCCGGCGCAGCTCCGGCTCTAGCGGCCATACGACGAACGCGAGCTGGACGAGCCCGCCGACCCAGAGAGACGCGGCGGCGAGGTGGAGCCAGTCGGCGAGCTCCGAGAGCCACGACGAGCCTGCGTCGGCGGCCGAGTGCCCGGAAAGGGACAGGCCCGAGGCAAAGCCGAGCGCGAGCAGGAACGCGGGCCAGAGGAGCTGCTCCCGGTCGGTCAGCCAGGCGAGGAAGACGAGCGCGGCGACCAAGGCGTAGCCCAGCGTCATCGCGACGAAGGCGGTCCCGAAGCGCGTCTTCGCAAGCGGCGAGAGGTCGCCGTAGAGGAAGTCGACGAACGGCAGTTGGAGTGCGTCCTCGGCGCGGAGGAGGAACGCGAGGATGCCGACCTCGAGCGCGCCGATCACACCGACGCCGACCAGCTGGTAGAAGCGCCGCTGCGCGGCCGGGGCGAACGGCCGGCGGACGATCAGAAGCCGGAAGCCCAGCCCGCCGGCGAGCAGCGCGAGCGCGACGAAGTACAGCCAGCGCACGACGTGCTCCTCCGTCGTCGGGCCACCCGCGCCGAAGGCATCCGAGGCCGACGGCGCCTTCTGCCGCACCCCGAACGTGAAGACGCCCGAGACGACGTGCCCGTCGGCCGAGATCGCCTGCCAGCGCACCGTGTAGCCACCGCGCGCCAGGCGCGAGACCGGCGTGACCATGACGCGGCCGCCGGTCGTCGTGTGCGTGGGGCCGGAGAGCAGCTTGCCGTCCGCCGTGTACACCTTGATCGCGTTCGGCAGCGCGTCGACTGTCTGGTCGAAGTCGAGCCGCACGACCGTGGGCGACTGCTCCACCCGTGTGCCGTACTCGGGCTGCGTCTTGATGAGCGTCGCGTGCGCCGAGGCCGCCGCCGGGAAGGCGAGCGCGGCGAGCGCCACGACGAGCAGCCGCCTCACCGGTGCGGCTCTCCTGCGAGCGGCGACAGGTGCCCGAAGATCGGGGCCACGTCGCGGTCGGCGTAGAGGAAGACCGCGAGCACGACGAGCGTCAGCGCGAGGCCGGAGCCCCACACGCGCGAGCGCGGCCGGACGATCGCGACGAGCGGGAAGATCGCTCCGACGAGCGCGGTCCACCCCATGATGTGGTGCAGGAATGCGGCGCGCGCGAACAGCCAGCCGTTCTGCTCGTGGATCAGCAGCGAGGCACCCGACACCGCCAGAGCGACCGGAACCGCCAGGTGCCACGCGCGGTTGTGCAGCTTGCCGCGCAGCAACCCGAGCTCCGCAGCGCCCGCGACCATCATGGTCTGCGCCCACATGCCGTGGGCGACCAGGTGGATCGTCGAGTTGGTGAAGAAGACCATCACCGGCCACATCAGCACCCCGAGGCCGAAGAGGAGGCTCGGCCAGAGGTAGGCGCGCCAGGCGCGGCGGCGCCAGACCTCCTCGCCGACAACCGCGCGCGCGAGCAGCAGCAGGCCGAGCAGCAGGAACCCGGTCGCGAACATCCAGTGGACGTGCTCGGCGGGCGGCTGCATCTAGCGCTCCTCGGCCTCCAGGTCTTCGATTAGCCCTGGCGCGATCAGCAGCGAGAAGACGACGCCGACGGCGATGACGAGCAGCGGCGGCTGGACGAACAGCCACCAGAAGCCCTCCCCGTGCGGGTGCAGGATCGTCAGGCGGTACGGCTGCAGGAACGCCCAGGCGACGCCGCCGAGCATCGTCAGCGGCCCGAGCGCGGCGACGATCCGGACTCGTGCCGTGCGGGAACGCGCAGCAACGCGCTCCTGGATCAGTTGTGTGCTCATTCCACCTCCCCAGGTCGGGACGACAACCGTCCCGCGGCTTCGGGTTGCTACCGCGGGTTACGCGGGAAGAGGCGGCGGCCGGCTCTCGAAGGCCAGGCCGAAGAGCTTGCGCGGCGGGGTAGCGGCGGTCTCGGTGCGCGCGGTGCGTAGCGGCAGCGGCGCAGCGCGGCCGAGCCGGTCCGCGAGCGCACACGTGTCCGCGGCGTAGCGCTCGTACTCGCGCAGCCAGCTCGCGACCGCGCTCCAGGCGAGCGCGACGAGCACCGCGAGGACGGCGAAGACGGGCAGAGCAGAGGTGTGCAGCCACGGCGCGAGCAGCGGCCAGCGGCCGGAAGCGATCTGCTCGGCGTCGGTCTGCATTAGGTAGAAGGTCGAGGTCGAGAGAAAGGCGATGAGCCAGAGCCGCGGCGAGAGGTCGATCTTTATGCGCGGCGCGGGCGCTGCGCTCGACCCGACTGCGGCGAGGACGCGGCGGCCGGCGCGCGCCGAGGCGTGGGCCCGGACGAACCGCCAGGCGAGGCGCGCGGCCAAGAGCGCGACGCCGAGCTTCACCCCGGCGAGCAGGAACGGGTAGTACTCGGCGCCGGAATAGCTCGAGCTGACATGACGCCCGAAATCGAGGCGGTGGGTCAGGCTGCGACCGGTCAGCTCCGCGATCAGCGCGAGGAGCGCGAAGGCGAGCACCGAGGAGAGCCGCTGGTGCCGACGCGCACGTTGCACTCCGTCAGTGTGCACGACACGGCCCACCTGACGAAAGGGGGAAGCTCTCAGGCGAGCAGCGTCAGGTTCCAGCGCGGCTCGTCGGGCGTCTGAAAGTCGACGAGCAAGATGCGCTGCCAGCGGCCGAGGCAGAGCTTGCCGTCGGTGAACGGAATCTGCTCCGCGCGCGGGCCGAGGAGCATGCAGAGCAGCCGCCCGCGTTCAGGCTCCTCCGGGGGCACGAGCCGGGTCAGCAGGTCCTCGAGGTCGCAGAAGAACCCGGACTCCCGCTCCTGCACGCGCACGACCGCGACGTCGTCGAGCGGCGAGATGTACGCAATCCCGCTCTCGCGGCCCGAGCCTGCGAGCTCTCGCCGTACCTCGTTCGTGATGTCGAGCACCGTCAGCGACGGCAGCGCGGACGCGATCGAATAGGGAACCTCGACGCTGGTCATAGGGCGGTGCTCGTCACCTCGCGCGGCAACCGGAAGCTGACGTTCTCGCGCGCGACCTCGATCTCCCCCAGCTCGTCGTACCCGAACGAGGCGAGGCCGCGGAGAACGAGCGCCACGAGCTCCTCGGGCGTCGAGGCCCCGGCGGTAACGCCGACCGTCTCGTGGCCCTCGAGCAAATCCGGGTCGAGCCCGCTCTCGCCGTCGATCAGGAGCGCCGTCGCGCTCTCGCGCTCGGCCACCTCGACCAGGCGCCTCGCGTTGGAGCTCGTGTCGGAGCCGATCACGAGAATCAGTGTCGCGCCGTTGCGAGCGAGCTGCTTGACCGCGTCCTGACGGTTCTGGGTTGCGTAGCAGATGTCGTCGGCGGCCGGCCGCTTCAGGTCGCCGAAGCGCTCCCCGAGCGCGTCCACCGTCTCGGCGACGTCGTCGAGCGAGAGCGTGGTCTGCGTGATCACCGCGACGGGCTTGCCGCCGCTGTCGAGCTTCGCCGCGTCCTCCGCGGACTCGATCACCACCGTGGATTCCGGGCGCTCGCCGCGCGTGCCGATCACCTCGACGTGGTCGGCATGGCCGACGAGCGCGACCAGGTGGCCGCTGTCGGAGTACCGCCGCGCCTCGGCGTGCACCTTCGAGACGAGGGGGCAGACGGCGTCCACGACGCGGAGGCCCCGCGACTCACAGTTCGCGCG
>JBEVNN010000170.1:0-8246 GCA_040508095.1 Gaiellaceae bacterium | reverse complement strand
AGGCGCACAAGGAGCACGGCGAGCAAATCGGCCCGGCGGAGGAGGCCGCGCTCGAGCGCATCGGCGAGAGCCTGGGAGCAGGCGCCCAGGACAGTTCCTCCTGAGGGTCCTCGCCACCCGCCGCTACCCCGGGAGGGCCTTCGACGAGCTCGACGTCGAGGTCATGCCGCTCGCCGAGCTGCACGAGCTGCGCGAGGATGTCCAGGGGCTGATCCTCGCGAACGAGCCGGTCCCGCTCGACCTCCTGCCCTCATTGCGCGTCGTCGCGAACTTCGGCGTCGGCTACGACCGGGTCGACGTCGCCGCGTGCGCGGCGCGCGGGGTGGTCGTGACCAACACGCCGGGCGTGCTCGACGAGGCGACCGCCGACCTCGCCTTCGCGCTGATCCTCGCCGTCCGACGGCAGGTTGTGCAGGGCGACCGGTTCGTCCGCATGGGCCGTTGGAGCGGATCGTGGTCGGAGGGCGGGCTCGCGGAGGAGCTGACGGGCTCGACGCTCGGCATCCTCGGGCTCGGCCGGATCGGCAGCGCCGTTGCGCGCCGCGCGCGGGGGTTCGAGCTGCGCGTGCTCTACTCGCGGCGGCTGCGGGCGGACAGCGACCTCGGCGAGTACCGCGACGTCGACGCGCTGTTCGAGGAGTCCGACATCGTGTCGATCCACGCGCCGCTGACCCCGGAGACCGAAGGGCTGGTGGACGCACGTCGGCTTGCGCTTCTGCGGGACGGCGCGTGCCTCGTCAACACGGCGCGCGGCGAGATCGTGGACGAGCGAGCCCTGGTCGCGGAGCTGGTCTCCGGCCGCATCGGCGCAGGCCTCGATGTTTTCGCGCACGAGCCCGAGGTGCCGCGCGAGCTGCTCGACCTGCCGAACGTCGTCCTGACGCCGCACATCGGCAGCGCCACGCGGCAGACGCGCGAGGCGATGACGCGCCTGGTGGTCGACAACCTGCTGGCGGTCGAGCGCGGCGAGCCGCCGCTGACGCCGGTGGCCACCCTCTCGCCGGAGGCCCGGTAAGGATCGAGCCCGTGGGCGCGGACGACACCGACACACGAAGCCAGCGAGAGCGAATGCTCGCCGGCGACCTGTACATCGCCGACGACCCGGAGCTCGCACGCGAAACGCTCCGGGCCGCCGAGCTGACGAAAGCCTTCAACGACTCGTCGCCGTCCGACCCCACCGAACGGCGCCGGATCCTCGTCGAATTGCTTGGCTCGCTTGGCGAGGGAACCGAGATCCGGCCGCCTTTCTACTGCGACTACGGCTACCACACGCACGTCGGTGCCGGGACGTTCGTGAACTTCGGCCTCGTTGCGTTGGACGTCGCGCCGATCCACATCGGGGACGACGTGCAGATCGGCCCCTACGTCCAGCTGCTTACGCCGACACACCCGCTCGAGCCCGAGCAACGCCGAGCGAAGTGGGAAGCCGCAGAGCCGATCGAGATCGGCGACAACGTCTGGCTCGGCGGCGGCGTCATCGTCTGCCCTGGAGTCACGATCGGTGCGAACACGGTCGTCGGCGCGGGCGCGGTCGTCACCAGCGAGCTCCCGGCCGGCGTCCTCGCCGTCGGCGCGCCGGCGCGGGTCGTGCGCACGCTCGGGTAGCGTCTCCAGCGGTGGGCTACGCGTTCGGGTCGATCGACGAGATGGGCGACGGCGTCTTCCGGAAGGTGCGTCGTGAGCTCGGGGTCACGGCGTTCGGCGTCAACGTGATCGTGCTGGAACCCGGCGTCGTCGCCCGGCCGCACTACCACGAGGAGCAGGACGAGCTCTACTTCGTCCACGCCGGCCGCGCACGCGTCGCGCTGCCGGGCGAGGCGCGCGAGCTCGGGCCCGGTGAGCTCTGCCACGTCGAGTCGACCACGCCGCGGCAGATCACGTCCGTCGGCGAGGAGCCACTCGTGATGCTTGTCGTGGGTGCGAAAGGCGGTTACGTCGGCCGTGACGGACAACCGGCCGATCCCGGTACGCTCGGCTAGAAGCGGACTGCGGCTCGGCGCAGCTCGCCGAGGCGGCGGCCGTAGAACGCGAGCCCGATCATCGCCGCGAGCGCCGTCGCAAGGCTGCCGGCCGCGGGCGTGAAGACCGAGGCCGCAGCCGCCGAGGTGCCTCCGTGCCCGGCCATCGCCAGCGCGCCGAGCGCGGCGCCCTGGTAGAGGCCGACGTTCCCCGGCAGGAACGGCATCGTGTTCGCGAGCCCCGTCACGACCATGTACAGGAGCGCCGAGCCGACGCCGACGTGGACGCCGACCGCGTGTAGCAGGAAGAGGATTCCGAACCAGCGCGCGACCCAGGTGAGCACGAGGATCAGGCCCGCGCGCAGCATGACTGGGGCAGGAGCCGCGGCACCGGCCAGGAACGAGCCGACGCTCTCCGGCAGCCGGTGACCGAGGCGGTGGTGAACGAGCGACGCGACGACGAGCCCGCCGGCAGCGAGCGGGAGCCCGACGAGCATCGTGATCTTCGCCCACGCCGGCACCGGCAGGAAGAACGCCGACGCCGCGCCGACGAGCACGAACGCGACCATCTCCAGCAGGTGCGCGCAGAGCAGGCTTCCACCAGCACGCGAGAAGCCGGGCCAACGCGGGCCCGAGGCGACCTTCAACACGGCGACCTTCGACGCCTCGCCCATCCGGCCGGGCAGGACGGTGTCGAGAAACGAGCCGACGGAGCTGGCCGCGTACATTGCGCGGAAGCCGACCGGAGAGCGCACGGTCGCCGTCCAGGCGAGCGCTCGCAGCGGTTGTACCGCCGCAGCGATGATCAGCCCCGCGAGCAGGAAGCGCCAATCCGGGGTGGCGGCGGCGGAGAAGACCTTCGTCCCGGTGCGCGCTGCGAGCAGCACAACTCCCACGCCCGTGACAAGCAGCACGAGAGTGGCGAACAGCTTGCGGCGCCCCATCACCTCCACCGCATCGGCAATTCGGCGCCGCAGCGCCAACCCCTGGAAGGGGGACATGCGTGAATAGGGAAGAGGGGGTGTCGGTCGCATCGGGGGCAGGCCACACGACATGCCCGAATCGGGCGACCGCGAACCACCCTAGCAGCGATCATGGCCGGACCCCGACGATGACCGGCAACCCGACTCTCGACGAGCTTCGTACGCTGCGCGCGTTCGAGTGCCGTTTGACGCCGGACCGCGCGCTCGGCTCGCCGGACGAAGCCGAGGAGTTCCTCCTCGACCGCGGGCTGCTCACGCGCACGGCCGACTGCGCACTGCCGAGCCTGTTCGCGGCCTGCCACGAGGAGCCGTACGCGCCCGACAAGCCCGGCTTCGGGCAGTGGCCGCGGACGAAGTTCCCCTGGTTCGGCGAGCTCGGCGCCCGCGGCTACGCCATCCTCGGGGTGCACGGCGGCAAGAGCCTGCTCGTGACCGAGCAGACGGCGCGGCTGCTCGACCCGCTCTGCCGCGACGAGCTGGGTCAGCGCCGCGACGACCCGTTGTTGCGCCACCTCGCCGAGGCCGGGCCGTCCGAGCTCGAGGACCTGCAGCTCGAGCTCGGCCTCGCGCCGAAGGAGCTCCGCCGGATGCGCACGCCGCTGGAGCGCTGCGGCGCGGTGGTCTCGCGCAGCATCGTCTACGAGGAGCCGCACCGGCACACGAGCCTGCTCGCGCGCTGGGACCAGGTCTTCCCGGAGCCCACCGAGGGCGGCGGCCTCGAGGAGCTGGTCGTCGCGGCGGTCCGAGCCGCGGTGCTGGCGCCCGAGCCGGAGGTCGCGCGCTGGTTCTCGTGGCCGGTTCCCCAGGGGCTGCTGGACGACCTCGTCGACACGGGCGGTCTTTGGCGTCCGGAGGCGGGATGGCTGGCCGCCGGGCGTTAGCATCGAAAACCGGCAACGAGGAGTCGCACATGCCTCAGATCGAGCTCCAGCCCGTCGAGAAGATCCGCGTGACGGTCCTGATGGACAACGTCACCGATCCGCTGATTCCCGACCAGGATCCAGTGACTCGGCTCAGCTGGCCGAAGGTGCTCGCCGACCCGGCTGCCCGGGCCCCCGCGCAGTTTGCACCCGACGGCGTGCCCGACTACCTGATCGCGGAGCCCGGCTTTTCCGCGCTCGTGCGGTTCGAAACGGACGGGCGCGAGCGGACGCTGCTGTTCGACACCGGCGTTTCGCCCACCGGCATGGTCGAGAACATGCGCCGGCTCGGGCTCTCCCTGCAGGACGTGGAGGTGATCGTGCTCAGCCACGGCCACTGGGACCACGTCACCGGGATGGAGGGCGTGGCGCGCGTGCTCGGGCGTGCCGCTTTGCCGGTGATGATTCATCCGGAGTTCTGGCGTCGGCGCAGGATCCGCTTTCCCGGGCTCGACCCGGCCGAGCTCCCGTCGACGAGTCGACCGGCCCTCGAGGGAGCCGGCTTCGAGATCGTCGAGGAGCGTCACCCCTCGTTCCTGCTCGACGGCTCGGTGCTGATTACCGGTGAGGTCGACCGGACGACGGAGTTCGAGACCGGGTTCCAGGGACACGACGCCTTCCGTGGCGGCGACTGGCAACCCGACCCGCTGATCCTCGACGACCAGGCGCTGGTGGTGCGGCTACCCGAGCGAGGCCTCGTCGTCCTCAGCGGCTGCGGCCACGCGGGGATCGTGAACACTGTCCGCCACGCCCAGAAACTGACCGGGGAGCGAAAGATCGCGGCGATCATCGGCGGCTTTCACCTGAGCGGGCCGATGTTCGAGCCGATCATCGGCCCGACCGTCCACGCCTTCTCCGAACTGTCTCCGTCGCTGCTCGTCCCCGCGCACTGCACCGGCTGGAGGGCCGTTCACCAGCTCGCCGCGCGCTTTCCGGACGCGTTCGTCCAGTGCGCTGTCGGAACCACGATTGAGCTCTGACCCGATCCGCGCTTTTCGCGACGAGGACACCCCGGCCGTCGCGCGGATCTGGCGCGAGCTACGCCCCGACGCCATGCACAGCGAAAACGGGTTGCGCCACCTGGTCGGCGCGTTCCCCGAACGGGCTCAGGCAGCGTTCTGGGTCGCCGAAGACGACGGCGCAGTCGCGTGGTGCTTCGCGCACCGCCGCTGGCACCGCGCGACCGACAACGGCTACGTCTGGCTCGGTGTGCTCCCTGCCTCTCGTGGGCGAGGCGTCGGGACCGCGCTCTGGCAGCGGGCCGAGGAGCACCTCGACGCGATCGGCGTCGCCCGGATCAATGCCGATGTGGTCGGCGACGAGGCCGGCGCTCGCTTCCTGGAGCGGCACGGGTTCGCGCCGGTTCGGACGGTCGTCATCTCCGCCGTCGACCCGCGCCGAGTCGACGGCGACGAGCTGGCCGAGCGTGGTGCGGCGGCCGAGCGGTCCGGCTACCGGTTGGCGCCGTACGCAGAGGTCGACGTCCACGCGCTCTTCGCGCTGGAGCTCTCACTGAGCGCGGACGAGCCAGGCGAAGACGAACCGCGGCAACTCACGTTCGAGGAGTGGCGGGAGGATCTCTTCGACGGGCCGGACCTGACCCGGGAGGGCAGCTTCACCGTCGTCTCGGCCGAGGAGCCCGTCGCCTACGCCGCCCTGTCGGTCGACCCGAGCACGGGTCGCGGCCGCAACGAAGGGACGGCGACCGCCGCGGCGCACCGCGACCGCGGGCTCGCCACGCTCGCGAAGCTCGCCCAGCTCCGATGGGCGGCGGCGAACGGGATCGACCGGGTCGTCACCGACAACGACGAGCGGAACGCGCCGATGCTCGCGATCAACCGCCGCCTGGGCTACGACCCGTTTCACCGAGCGCCTCGGGTACCTGAAGGAGCGCTGAGCGGAAACGGCTTGCGCGCCAGCGCGGGCAGCACCTGCGCCGTCACCCAGACCGGTGTCGTCACGTAGCGCTTCGAGTAGCGGAAGCTGCCGTCGGGCCGCCTCAGGCCCCGCAGGTAGGCAACCGCGCCGTGCGGAACCGGCTTTCGGGCGGCGACGAAGGCTTGAATCGCCCAGGCGGTCGACTGTGCATCCGAGCCGCGGCTCGGCGTGAGCTCGAAGCCGCCGTCGCGGTTCCGCAGCCGCAGCAGGTACGCGAGCCCGCGGCGGATCGGCGCTCCTCTCACGCCGGCCGCGCGCAGCGCCTGGATCGCCGCCGCGGTGTCGTTCGAGTCAGGCTGGCCGCCCGTGTACCAGCCCCAGCCGCCGTTTCGGGCCTGGCGGCGGAGCACGAAGCGGACGGCGGCGCGCGGCGCGCGCTCACGCGCCTGGCGCAGCGCGACGATCCCCCAGATCGTCGAGTTCACCGTCGGGCCGATCCGGCCGTTCGGCCGCTGCGCCGCGCGGATCCGGGCCAGGAGCCGCACCGGCTTGCGGCCCAGCGCCGCCTCGGCCGTCGCGACGAGCTCGACGTCGGTGAGCTCCGGCAGCCCGCGTTCGTGCGAAGCGAGGTAGTCGAGCGCGTCGCCGGTCGAAGCCCCGGACGCACGGAGGCCGAGCGCCGCCCACGCGGTCAGCAGCGGTCCCGGCGAGCCGCCGGGCTCGGCGAAGGCGCCGGTCGGCGCCTGGTGCGCCTGGAGGAACCCGACCGGTGTTGCCGCGGCGAGAGCGGTCGCGATCAACAGCCTCAGGCCCATACGATCACCGCTTTCAGGCGTCTCGCGTAGCGCTCCAGCAGCCGCCGCAGCTCAGGCCCCACGGCCAGTGCGAGCACGAAGTTCCCCGTCGCGTGCGCGATGTCGAAGGACAGCCCCCGCACCCACAGCGCCGCGAACGCCTGCCAGGTGTGCGGGTAGAAGCTGAGCCACTCCCAGAAGTCCATGACCGCGTCGAACGCGAAGCCGAGCGCGAAGCAGGTCACCGCGAGCGGCACCCGCCGGCGCAACAGCGGCGCCGCGAGGCCGCCGAGCAGGCCGCACCCGCCCCACGCGAGCATCTGCCACGGGGTGTACGCGCCCTGGCCGAGGTAGAAGTTCGAGACGAGCGCGGCCAGAGCGCCGACGGTCATCCCCGCGCGCGGGCCGAGCGCGACGCCGGCGACCACCGTCATCACCGTGACCGGCTGGACGTTGGGGATCGCCGCGAACAGGACGCGCCCGGCCGCGGCGGCCGCGCCGAGGGTCGCCACCAGGACGATCTCCTTGCTCGAGCCCGGGCCACTCTCGAGCCACGCGCCGCCGGCGACGATGAGCGCGCCGGCGACGAGCAGCAGCGCCAGCGCGGCGTGGTCGGGCGAGACCGCTGTCCACGCCGCTGCGCCGAGCGCGGCGACCAGCGCGCCGATCCCCGCGAGCCTAGGCAAATGCCTTCTCCCGCTCCGACACGGTTGAGACATGGCGGTCGGCCACGTCGGAGGCGAAGACGAGGTCGTTGGTCACGACGAGCGTCGCTCGTCCCGGCGCCTGCGCCCGCAGGAGCGCGGCGAGCTCGTCCTTGCGGGGCGGGTCCACCCCCCGCGTGGGCTCGTCGAGCACGAGCAGCTCCGGCTCGGCGACCAGCACGGCAGCGAGCGCCAGCCGTTCGCGCTCACCGCTGGAGAGGTCGCGCGGGTGCCGCTCCTCGAACCCCGCCAGGCCGACCGAGGCGAGGGCGCCGCGGGCACGCGCGAGGTTGCCCTCGACCGCCAGCGCCACCTCCTCGTCGGCGCGCTCGCGCACGAGGTAGCGGCCGGGATCCTGCGAGAGGTAGCACGCTCGGCCTGAGCGCTCGACGCGGCCCGCCCCCGGCTCGAGCAGCCCCGCCGCGAGCTTTGCCAGGGTCGTCTTCCCGGACCCGTTCGGGCCGACGAGGGCGACGATCTCGCCGCGCCCGACGTGGAAGCTCACGTCCTGAACAACCGACACAGCGCCGTAGGCGAACGACACGCGCTCGAGCGTGCAGACGGGCACCCCGCTCGGCTCCGCCCTCGGCAGCTCGGCCTCACGCGGCCGCCAGGCGTCGGGCAGCTCGAAACCGAGCCGCCCGTCCTCGAGGAAGAGCACGCGGTCGCAGGCGTCGAGAACCCGCTCGGGACGCTGCTCGGAGAGCACGACCGCCGCGCCGCTCTCACGCGCCAGCTCGATCGCAGCCGCGGCGCCTTCGGGATCGAGCTGTGACGTCGGCTCGTCGAGCAGCAGCAGCCGCGGCCGCAGCGCCAGCACCGACGCGAGGCAGACGCGCTGGAGCTCGCCGCCCGAGAGCTCGGCGACCGGCCGCTCGGCGAGGTGCGCGGCGCCGACCGCGGCCAGCGACTCGAGCGCCCGCGGGCCGATCTCCAGCGGAGGCGTACCGAGGTTCTCGAGCCCGAAGGCGACCTCGTTCGCCACCCGCGTGAAGACGACCTGGTCCTC
>JBEVNN010000141.1:0-5735 GCA_040508095.1 Gaiellaceae bacterium | reverse complement strand
TGCAGCACTTTTGTGACACTTCCGTGACAGACACGTGCGCGAGCTCTCGGTATCGTCGCCTTGGGGAGGAGGCCGGGCGAACCGTACCTAGGTGCGGTTACGGGCTGGAGGCGGTCGCGGTGGCAGTCGCAGGCGCGTCCGGAGGGACGCCGCCGTTCAGGTACTGCAGGTCGAACTTCGCAATCTGCGCGAAGGCCGGGGCCGCGACGACGCCGCCCCAGATCGCGCCCTTCGGCTCGTCCACCGAGACCAGGATCACGAGGCGCGGCCGCGAGGCGGGGACGACGCCGACGAACGAAGCGACGTACCGCGAGTCCGAGTAGCCGCCCTCCGGGTCCGGCTTGGCCGCGGTTCCGGTCTTGCCCGCGACCTGATAGCCGGGCACCGCGGCGAGCGTTCCCGTTCCCTCGGCGACCACGTTCTTGAGCATCGCCATCAGCTGCGAGGCAACCCAGCCGGACACGATCCGCCGCCGCGCCGGTCGCATCACCCGTCCGTCGCCGACATGATCGACGAGGTGCGGCTGCACCCATTTCCCTCGGTTCGCGATCGCTGCATAGGCCGCGGCCATCTGAATCGGCGTGACCGCAATCCCCTGCCCGATCGGGATGTTGCCGATCGACGACCCCGACCACCGATTCTCCGGCAGCACGATTCCCGGGCTCTCGCCGGGAAAGTCGATTCCGGTGCGCTTCCCGAACCCGAAGCGCTGGATCCACTGGATGAGCCGGTGCGTCCCCATCCTCTGCGCGAGCGTGATCGCGCCGACGTTGGACGAGCGCGAGAGGATCTGCGAGACGCTCAACGTCTCGGTGCCGCGCGGCTCCGCGTCGTGGATCCGCCGGTCGGCG
The DNA here is from genome assembly GCA_040508095.1 of Gaiellaceae bacterium. Classification (GTDB taxonomy): domain Bacteria; phylum Actinomycetota; class Thermoleophilia; order Gaiellales; family Gaiellaceae; genus AC-32. The sequence goes on along the minus strand of JBEVNN010000141.1, from coordinate 4,884 downwards.
ACCTGGATCTCGTACGGGAGGACGAACCGTGTAGACGGCGAGACCAGCCGGTCCGAGAGCACGCCCGCGACCGTCACGAGCTTGAACGTCGACCCCGGCTCGTAGGTGTCGGTGACGGCGCGGTTGCGCTGCAGCGCGCGCCAGACCGACGGGTACTTGTTGGCGTCGAACCCGGGCGCGACCGCCATCGCGCGCACCGCGCCGGTGGCCGGGTCGAGCACGATCGCCGTCGCGCTCCGCGCGTGCCAGCGCAGTACCGTGTCGCGCAGCACTGCCTGGGCGTTCGCCTGGATCGTGTGGTCGAGCGTCGTGTAGACGTCCTGGCCGTCGCGCGCCGCGCGCGAGACAACCGTGTCGATCGCCTGGCCGGACGCGTCCTTGACGATGCGCTCCCGCCCGGGCCGGCCGGCGAGCTGCTTGTCGAGCCCGAGCTCGAGCCCGGCGAGCCCACGGTTGTCGACACCCGCGTAGCCGAGCACCTGCGACGCCAGGTTGAGCTGTGGGTAGAAGCGCCGCTCCTCCGGGTAGAAGCCGAGGCCGGGAAGGCCCTTGCGCGCGAGCTTGGCGGCGAGCGCCGGATCGGCCTTCCGCGCCAGGTAGACGAAGCCCCGCGTCCGGTCGGTGATTGCCCGGTAGACCTCGTTCGGGTCGAGCCGCATGATCCGAGCGATCGTGGCAGCCTCGCCCCTCGGGTCGGTGACGCGCCGTGGGTCGGCGAACACCGTTTGCGCCTGCTCGCCGATGGCGAGCTGGACACCGCCGCGGTCGTAGATCGTTCCACGCGCGGCTGGAATCACGACGTCCTCGCTGTGCTGGCTCGACGCAAGCCGGCCGAACGAGGAGGCGCGAACGCCCTGCAACCACGCTGCTCGCAGAAACGCAATCCCGAAGGCGACGATGAGGACCGCGAGCAGGAGCCGGATGCGGCGGTTCGCGGCCCTGGCGCTCATCGCGCCGGCGGCGCCAGCCGCACGTACGTCGTCTCGGCGGCATCGGCGGGCACGAGGCCGAAGCGCTCTTCCGCCTGCAACTGGATGCGCGGCGCGGCGGCCGCCATCGAGAGCTGCGAGGCGAGCGCCTGCTTCTCGGCGCGCAGCTGCGCGCGCTCGGAGTCGAGTTTGTCCCGCTGGACGTTCAGGCGAAGCACGGCCACGTTCAACGCCACCACGCCGGCCAATAGCACGGCGACGATCGCGATCCACACGACGCCGCCGGCCACGCCGCGGCGGGCCTGCGGACGGCGCTTCGGCGCAGACTTTGGGCGCGGACGCGGCCGTGAGCGCGGTCGCGGGGGCGGAAGGGCAGGTGCGGCGTCGCTCCAGGAGGCCATTGCGCTACTCGTCGTCTCCGGTCTTGACGGCTGCCCGTAGGCGAGCCGAGGAAGCGCGCGGGTTCGCGGCGAGCTCGGCCGGCGAGGGCTTGATCGGGCGGCGCGACTGCGCTCGCAGTTCCGGCTCATGGCCGCAGACGCACACCGGGAAGTCGGGCGGGCACGTGCAACCGCGCTCGCGGGCGCGCAGGAAGCGCTTGACGATCCGGTCCTCGAGCGAGTGGAAGCTGATCACCGCGAGCCGGCCGCCGGGGCGCAGCATGTCGAGTGCCGACGGGAGCGCGGCCTCGAGCGAACCGAGTTCGTCGTTCACCGCGATGCGCAGCGCCTGGAAGACACGCTTGGCCGGATGCCCGTCGCCGAACCGGGCCGGAGCAGGAATCGCCGATTTGATCGTGTCCACGAGATCGCCCGTGCGCTCGAACGGCTGCTCCCGGCGGCGCCGCACGATTGCCCGCGCGATCGGCCGCGTGTAGCGCTCCTCTCCGTACTCGCGAAAGATCCGCGTCAGCTCCCGCTCGCCGGCCTCGTTCACGAGGTCGCTCGCCGAGAGCTCCGCTGCCGGGTCCATGCGCATGTCGAGCGGCGCATCCGTCCGGTACGAGAACCCCCGCTCGGGCCGGTCGATCTGCATGGACGAGACGCCGAGGTCGAACAGGATCGCGTCCGCGCCCACACCGTTCGCCGCCAGCTGGGCGAGAACGTCGGAGAACTCGCCGCGCAGGAACCGACCCTGGACGCCGGTCCGTTTGCGGACGCGGTCGAAGTACGGCCGCACCGAGGGGTCGCGGTCGATCGCGATCAGCTTGCCGCTCCCCTGCAGGTCGGCGGCGAGCAGCTCGGCGTGGCCGCCCGCGCCGAACGTGGCGTCGACGACGGTCTCGCCCGGCTGCACGGCCAGCGCCTCGCGCACCTGGTCGGCGAGAACGGGGACGTGGTCAGTCGCGTTGGGATGCAAGACGTTCGGCAACATCTTCCGCACTCCCTTCGAGCTCCTTGACGTGGTCGCGCCAGGCGGCGCGGTCCCAGATCTCCAGGTGGTCGCCGACCCCGGCCACGACGACCTCCCGCCCGATGCCCGCATTCCTGGCGAGCGACGTCGGCAGCATCACGCGGCCCTGCTTGTCGGGCTCGGCCTCGGACGCGCCGGAGTAGAAGAAGCGGTGCATCAAGCGCCCCTCCTTGCTGAGAGGGTCGAGGCCGGCCAGTCGGCTCTCGACCAGCCACTGCCAGCCCGCCTCGGGATAGCAGTAGAGACACCCGTCCATACCGCGCGTGATGACAAGACCGCCGGAAAGCGCTTGGCGAAACTTGGCCGGTAGCGTGAGGCGGTTCTTTTCATCGATCGTGTGCTCAAACTCGCCTAGTAGCATGCTCCACTTCGCCCCACTGTAACCCACGCTTCCCCACAACGCAACCCGTGGGGTCCACCCCGTTGTGCGTTACTTCAGGAGCGAAGCGACGACGTTGATCGTCACGGCAAGGATCACCGTCACGAACACGAACGAGAGCACCGCATGGCGGATAGCCGTTCTCCGCATATCCCTGGTCCGGAGCGTGGTGTCGGAGACCTGGTAGGTCATCCCGATCGTGAACGCGAGGTAGAGGAAGTCGTGGTAGTCGGGGGGATCGTCGTTGTTGAAGTCGATCCCGCCGATCGGGTCCCCGTAGTAGAGGTCGCCGTACCGGACGGTGTACACGGTCTGGACCAGCAGCCACGACAGCACGATGACCGCCACCGCGAACACGGCGAGTGTGACCTTCGCAGCGCCATGGCGCTTCCCGGCCTCGTCGACGAGGTAGAAGATCGCCACCAGGCTCGCCACGCTCGTCACTAGCAGTACGAGGTCGCCAGAGAAGCGGGAGAAGTCCTCGTCGCGGGCATTCGCCTTCGTCTGCTCCGCGTCCATGCGGAGAATGCGCGGCCAAATGGCCAGCCCGATCAGAAGGGCGGCGACGCCCCACGCTCCAGACACGGCCACCGGCCAGCTCGCGCCGAGCGCGAGGGCGACCGCAAGCGTTGCGCCGAATGCGATGGTCGCGACGACGTTGCGGCGGCGAGCGAGCTGGCGACGGGTCATCTGCGGCACGCCGTAAGGATCTCACCACCGATCTCACGCCCGCGACCCTGCGCGCGTTTGCATAGATGATGGAAGCCGTGCGTGTGCCACCGTTCGAGCGGTTCTACGACGAGCAACGCGAGCCCGTGCTTGCGCACTTGCGCGGCATGCTGGGCCGTGAGGCTGCGGAGGACGCATTCCAGGAGACGTTCCTGCGGGCACTGCGCGCCTACCCGACGCTGAAGCACGGACGGCACCTGCGCGCCTGGGTGCTCGCGATCGCGCGCAACGTCGCGGTCGACGTGCTGCGAAAGCGCCGAGTGACCTCGGTCGACGTTCCCGACCTCGAGTCGCTCGACGAGCCGCTCCCCTACGAGGAGCTGCGCCGCCTGACCGCCGGACTGCCGCGAAAGGAGCGCGCCGCGGTCTTCCTCCGCTACGGCTACGACCTCAGCTACGAGGACATCGGCAGTGCGCTCGGCTCGTCGGCCGAGGCCGCCCGCCAGGCCGCGTCCTCCGGTGTCCGCCGCCTCAGGAAGAAGGAGTTGTCATGACCGTTTCCGCCGAGCTCGACCGCCGCTTCCGCGACGCCGCGGCGGCCGAAGGGCTGCTCGACGTCGCCTACGAGCTGCACGACACGCCCGTCGGCCGGCTGCTGATCGCCGTCACGGAGCATGGCGTCTGCGAGATCCACTACGACGCCGACCCGGACGCCGAGGCCGAGCGGCTTTCGCGCCTTTTCGGTTCACGGGTGTTGCGCTCGCCGCGCCCGACCGACGAGGCCCGCCGCCAGCTCGACGAGTACTTCGCCGGCGGGCGGCGCGAGTTCGACCTCGAGGTCGACCTGCGGCCCGCGCGCGAGTTCGGCCGCGCCGTGCTGGAGGACCTCGCCCGCGTGCCCTACGGCGAGCTGACCACCTACGGAACGCTCGCATCTCGCGCGGGAAGGCCGCGCGCGGCGCGGGCCGTCGGCACCGTGATGAACCGCAACCCGGTGCCGATCGTGCTGCCATGCCACCGCGTGGTCGGCTCGACGGGCTCCCTCGTGGGCTACGCGGGAGGGCTCGACCGCAAGCGGACGCTGCTCGAGCTGGAGGGTGCTCTGCAGCCCGGCGCTTGACTCCTTTGCGGCCCCGGAGTATGACCGCGCAACACAACGGGGTTTCTACGGGGAGGCACCACATGCGTAAGGCACTCGCTATTGCTGCCGTCGCGTCCCTGGCCATCGTGCCCGCGGCCGGCGCGGCGGGCTCGAAGAAAGGACCGACGCTTCGCTCACTGCAGGCGCAGATCACGTCGCTCAAGAAGCAGGTCAACACCCTGAAGAAGCGGACCACGCTCGCCGAGAACATCGCAGTCGTCGCGCTGGCGTACGGAGGCTGCTCGACAGCGGTGACCGCCGACACCTTCCAGGACGCCTTCGTAGGCGTCGACGGGCACTTCACGCACACCACCGGGACGAACTACTTCGGCGCCCAGTCGGCGCTGAACGAC
>JBEVNN010000134.1:0-4793 GCA_040508095.1 Gaiellaceae bacterium | reverse complement strand
GGAACCGCAGCGCACGGATTGCGGTCCTGGGGTCCCCGGCTCCCCGCTCCAGGCCCGCAGGGTTGTCCTCCCGCAGTTCCACCGCCGTCAAGCGGCGCGTCGTGGCGGGAGTCCTCGTGCTGCTCTCGCTCGTCCTGATCACGATCTACTTCCGCGAGCCGGCGGGCGGCGGCCTGCACGACGTCCAGAGCGGCGGTGCGACGGTGCTGCGCCCCTTCGAGGTGGCGGCCAACCGCGTGGCGAGCCCGTTCCGCGACGCCTACGGCTGGTTCTCCGGCCTGGTCCACGCGAAGTCCGAGAACGCCGACCTGCGCGCGAAGCTCGACAAGGTAACGGCGCAGGTGATCCAGAACTCGACCGCGGCCGCCGAGAACGCCGATCTCAAGCGCCAGCTGCACTACATCCACTCGCCGGACTTCCCGCAGGACTTTGCCCCGATCACGGCTGAGGTCATCGGCCGGCCGCCGAGCGAGTTCGACCAGCAGGTCACGATCGCGGCCGGCTCGGGCAGCGGCATTCGAGTCGACCAGGCCGTCGTGACGGCTGACGGCCTCGTCGGCAAGGTCACCCAGGTCGCCGGCCACCAGGCACAGGTGATGCTGCTGACCGATCCGAGCATGAAGGTCGCAGCGCTCGACCTCGACGCGCAAGCGGCCGGCCTCGTCGGTCACGGCGAGGGGCCGGGGACGCTGACGCTGGACCGGGTGAAGAAGTCGGCGGTCGTGAACCCGGGAGACTCGATCGTCACGCAGGGCTTCAAGCTGGGGCCTCTCTCCTCGATCTATCCGGCCAACATCCCGATCGGCTACGTCAGCGGCGCCTCGCTGAGCGAGGTCGATCTCTTCTGGCAGGTTCAGCTCTCTCCCAGCGTCCACTTCGACTCGCTGCGCTCGGTGATCGTCCTCGTCCCGAAGAACCGCGGCCGGTGACCATCAATCTGCTCGAGCCGGCGAAGGCCGCGCTGCTGGTCTTCGTCGCGGCCATCCTCCAGGTGACGATCTTCAGCGAGATCGACATCCTGGGCGGCTACCCCGACGTCGTGCTGCTGACGCTCGTCGCGATCGCGCTCCTGCGCGGCTCGATCTACGGAGCCGCCTGCGGGTTCTTCGCGGGCCTGCTCGTCGACACCGCGACGCTGTCCACCCTGGGCGTCACCTCGCTGCTGCTGACGATCGCCGGGTACTGGATCGGCCGCTACGGCGAGACAACCGGCCGAGACCGCCTCCATGCGCCCTTCGTCTCGGTCGCGGTGGCGACGGTGCTCGTGCAGATCGGCGCGCTGATCCTGCACTACATGCTCGGCGACGAGGTCTCCGCCCGCACGGTGCTGCTCGGGGCGCTCCCGGCCAAGGTCGGGCTGAACCTGTTGCTGACGCTGCCGGTTTACGCGCTCACCCGCCGCGTGCTGGCGATTGCGACTGCGCCCGAGGGCGCTACGGAGGTGCGCCTCCTTGGCTAGCACCGGCACGCGCCAGCCGCGCACCGGCTCCGACCGCTTCCTACCGCCCGACCCGCGCGTCGAGAGCCCGTACCGCTTCACGCCGCAGCTCGCCCTTCGGATCGGAATCCTCGGGGCGGTCGCACTGGCGGTCTTCGGGGTGCTCTTCTTCCGGCTCTGGGCGCTGCAGGTGCTCTCGGGCCCGCAGTACCTGCGCGCGGCGCTCGACAACCAGCTGCGCTCGGTGCGCGTGGAGGCGCCGCGCGGGCAGATTCTCGACGACAAGGGCCGTGCGCTCGTGACGAACGTGGGCGGCACCGCGGTCGTGATCCACCCCGCCGACCTGCCCGACACCTGGAAAGCGCGGTACGCGGAGCTGAAGCGGCTGTCGCAGATCCTGCACGTCCCGGTGAAGGAGATGCTCCGCGGAATCAAGCTGCGCGAGGGCGATCCGGTGACGCCGGTGGTCGTGCGCGAGGACGTGAAGCGGACGGCGCCGATCAGCTACCTCGCCGAGCACCAGGACGAGTTCCCGGGCGTCGACATCACCGACACGTTTCTCCGCTACTACCCGCAGGGCGATCTCGCGGCGCAGCTGCTCGGCTATGTGAACGAGATCTCGCCGGAGCAGCTGAAGCGCCTCAAGGACAAGGGCTATGCCGGGGGCGACAAGATCGGCGTGTCGGGAGTGGAGGGGACGTACGACTCGTACCTTCGCGGGCGTGCGGGTCTCGCTCAGCTGCGCGTCGACTCGATGGGCCGGCCGCGCAGCCAGCTCCAGACCAAGCGCCCGGCCGCCCCGGGCGAGTCGATCAAGCTGACGATCGACTCCCGCCTCCAGCGCACCGCCGAGGACGCCATTCGCTACGGGATCAACAAGGCACTGCTGAACCACCAGTGGGAGGCCGACGCCGGGTCGATCGTCGCAATCGACCCGCGCGACGGCGCCATTCGCGCGCTCGCCTCGTACCCGACCTACTTCCCGCGCGTCTACACCGGCCACGTGACGACGAAGAAGCTCGCGGCGCAGGGGCTGACGCCGTCCACGGCCGAGCAGCACAACTTCCCCAGCTTGAACCGCGCGACCAGCGGCGTCTATCCGGCCGGGTCGACGTTCAAGCCCGTGACCGCGCTCGCGGCGCTCCAGACGCACATCCTCGCGTCGCCGTCGACCTCGCTCGAGTGCACGGGCTCGTTCTCGGTCCCGAACGAGTACGGCGGCCCCCCGCAAGTCTTCCGCAACGTCGACCCGTTCATCTTCGAGTCGATGACGCTGCCGACCGCTCTCTCGGTCTCGTGCGACACATGGTTCTACCAGCTCGGCTACGACTTCTACAAAGCGCCTCCGAGCCAGGGCCACCCGCTCCAGGCCTGGGCGGCGAGGTTCGGCTTCGGCCGCAAGACCGGCGTCGACGTCGGCCCGGAGTCGAGCGGCCTGCTGCCGACGCCCGAGTGGCGCAAGCGGGCGTTCACGCGGAAGACCGACCCCAGCAACTGGCAGATCGACCGCGTGTGGAAGCCGGGTGACTCGATCCAGCTCGCGATCGGGCAGAAGGACCTGCTCGTGACGCCGCTGCAGATGGCGCGGTTCTACGCGCTGATCGCCAATGGTGGCAAGCTCGTGCGACCTCACGTCGTCCAGGACGTCCAGGAAGGCGGTGGGAGCCGTCGCTCGCCGGCGCGCGTCGTGCACTCCTTCACGCCGCCCCCGGCACGTTCGGTCGGCCTCGACCCGTACTACCTGCAGGCTGTCCAGGACGGCCTCTACCAGGCGACGCACTCGTCCACCGGGACGGCGACGGGCGTCTTCGGGACCTTCCCGATCGCGATCGCCGGCAAGACCGGCACGGCGCAGAAGGACCCCAGCACCGACCAGAAAGACCAGTCGTGGTGGTGCGGCTACGGCCCGGCGGACGGCTCGGAGCCCCCGGAGCTCGTCGTCTGCGCGCTGATCGAGAACGGCGGCTTCGGCGCCGATGCGGCCGCCCCCGCGGCGCTGCAGGTCTTCAAGGAGTTCTTCCGCGACAGGCTCGGCACGGGAGTGGCTACGCCATGATCGAGGCCGTCAACACACGCGCGCGAGGGCTGCGGCCGCACCGCGGCGAGGCGGTCGGCGTCGCGTCCGCGCTGCGCCGGCTCGACTGGTGGCTGCTCGGCGCCATGGTCGCGATGCTGGCCTTTGGGCTCTGGGCGATCGCCGGGATCACCGCGCACGACGTGCAGGGCAACGCCAACTACTACGTTGTCCGCCAGGGGATCTACGCAGCGGTCGGCTGCGTCGGCTTCATCGCGCTGCTCTTCGTCGACCCGCAGGTCTATCGGCGCTACAAGCGCTGGATCTACGGCGGCACGGCCGGCCTGATGCTGCTCGTGCTGCTCGGCGGCACCGTCTCGCGCCATTCGAAGCGCTGGCTCGACATCGGGCCGTTCCGCTTCCAGCCCTCGGAGTTCGGGAAGCTGCTGTTCGTCCTCTTCCTGGCCGGCTTCCTCGCCGACCGCGCCAGGCGGCTGGGGGAGAGCCGGACGGTCGTCGAGGCGATCGGGCTCGCGTGCCTCCCGATCCTGCTCGTCTTCGTCCAGCCGGACGTCGGCACCGCGATGGTCTACATGGCGGCGCTCGCGGCGGTCCTGTTCATCGCGGGGGTGCGCTGGCCGCATCTCGCCGCGCTGGGGGTGGGGACGTTAGTCGCGATCCTGGCGGTGCTCTGGCTACTGCCCGCGGCCGGCGTCCACGTGCTCAAGCCCTACCAGGAGCAGCGGCTCACCGGGTTCACGCATCCCGACCGCGACCCGGCCGGTGCGACCTACAACGTGGCGCAGTCGATCAACGCCGTCGGTGCTGGTGGGGTGAACGGGCGCGGCGAGGCGGGCGCGACGCAGACGAACCTCAACTTCCTGCCCGAGCACGCGACCGACTTCGCGTTCGCGTCGCTCGCCGAGCAGCGCGGCTTCGTGGGCGTGTCCGTGCTGCTGTTGCTCTACCTGCTCGTCGTCTGGCGCGGCCTGAAGGTGATCGCGATCGCCCGGGACGCGTTCTCGGCGATCGCGGCGGGCGGGATCGTGTTCGCGTTCCTGTTCCAGGTCTTCGTGAACGTCGGCATGAACATCGGCGTCGCTCCGGTGACGGGCATCCCACTCCCGTTCGTGAGCGTCGGCGGCTCGGCGCTGATCGCGAACCTGCTGGCGATGGGCGTGCTGCAGGCGATCCACATCCGCGGCGCAGCGCGGCCGCGGGCCTACCGCTAACCCCGCTTCGGCTCGCGAACCGCTCGGGCGGTACCACGCTGGCCCACGCCAGCCGTCTGTAGCCGAGGGTTTCGTGAGCCGTGTCAAAGTCACTTTCGCACCGGCGTTA
>JBEVNN010000102.1:0-8758 GCA_040508095.1 Gaiellaceae bacterium | reverse complement strand
CCCAGTAGGTCGGGATCGCGGCGGTCATGTCCTGGCCGGGCGCCGCGAGGTCCATCGCCGGCGAGATGCTCGAGAAGACCGTGACGCGGTCGCTCTCGTTCGTCGCTCCGACCGTCAGGACGTGCGCGAAGCTCGCCGGGGACGAGAGCGGGTTGCCTTCCTGGCGATCATTCCCGGCGGAGGCGACGACCAGCAGGCCGGCCCCGAAGGCGTTCAGGATCGCGTGCTCCTCGATCGGGACCCGGGTGACGCCGCCGAGGCTGAGGTTGATCACTCCGCGGCCGCGGCTCCGCGCAGCGGCGAGGCCGGCGATCTCGTCTCCGACCGTCAGCACGCCGTCGGGGCTCGCGTCCCAGAGCTGCAGCTTCGCCTGCGGGTAGATCCCGACGATTCCCTTGGCGTTCACGGGCGCGGCGGCGACCGAGGCGGTCGCGGTCCCGTGCGCCTCGTCGCCGTCCCCCGACTGGAACGTCTGGGTGTTCAGCGCGAAGGTGTTGGGCCTGCCGGCGAACTCCTCGTGTGAGAGGTCGACGCCCGAGTCGATCATCGTCAGCGGCACCCCGGGGCCGGGCGCGATCCAGTTCGCGGCTCCGACGTGCGACGGCCACCATTCCGTGGTCGAGAGCGGGTCGCTGAACTGGCCGAAGAAGCCGCTCGCGTTGCCGGGGTCGGTGCCGACCGGGACGTCCGGCATGACGGAACGCACGAGGCCTCGGCGCTCGAGCTTCGGAAGCAGCCGCTGCGCCTCCCAGCTCGGGAGGCGCCAGAGCCCGAGTGACGAGTCCAGCTCCTGCCCGCCGACGCGTCGGAGCACCGGCGCCGTCTCGGCGACGCGAGTGCGGTCGAGCTCGACCAGCGTCCGCGGGTACGCCTGCAACCGCGCGAACGACTTCGAGCCGGCGAGCACGGGCGCACCGGAATGCGTCAGCACGCCCGCGGCGGCGGATGAAGCGCAGCAGAAGAAGAGGACCCCGATCAGCGCGGCGCGGCGCATGGCCCCGAACGGTAGCGACGACGGGAGAGCCTTGACGGACAATCCGGACATGACGAGAAGCTTCGTCGGACTGGGTGCCAACCTTGAGTCCCCGCGGACGCAAATCGAGCAGGCGCTCGAGCTGCTGGACGAGGAGGACGGCGTGGAAGTCATGGCGGTTTCGACCCTGCGCTGGACCGATCCGGTCGGTTACGAGGACCAGCCGCGCTTCCTGAACGGCGCCGCGGAGCTCAGGACGACCCTCGGTGCCCGCGAGCTGCTCGAGCGCCTGCTCTCGATCGAGCGCAGCCTGGGGCGCGTCCGCGGCGAGGGCCCGCGCTTCGGCCCGCGCACGATCGACCTCGATCTGCTCCTCCACGGCGACGAGGTGATCGACGAGCCAGGGCTCCAGATCCCGCATCCCAGGCTGCAGGAACGGAGGTTCGCGCTGGAGCCGCTGGCCGAGCTCGATCCGGCCCTCGAGCTCCCCGGCCTGGGCTCGGTCCAGACCCTGCTGGCAGGGCTATGATGGCCGCATGTCGCACCTCGACGAGCTCGACGAGTTCGAGGCCGAGCTCGAGCTCGCGCTCAAGAAGGAGTACTCGGCCGTCTTCGCGCTCTTCCGCTTCTGCGTGCTGACGCAGGACGCGACGTACCTCTGCAACAAGCTCGACCTCCAGTACGTGCCGCAGCCGAGCTACCCGTTCTTCCACCTGAAGATGGAGGACGTTTGGGTCTGGGACAAGAACCGTCCGACCCGGATCATCCCCCGCGCCGAGGTCTACACCTCGAGCGACGTCACGGTCGAGGAGCTGCGCGGCGACGGCGACGAGCCGAGCCTCAGCGCCGAGGCACTGGCCGAGCGCATCGGCGAGTCGCTTGGCTCTGACGACGAGCTCTGAGGCGTCAGTTGCGATGTCGACCTTGGAGGCCGTGCCGGCGCGCCCGTCCTAACTCGCCCGCCGGGCAGTTCGTCTAAATCCGCACATGGTGCGGCGTGTCTGGCTTTCGCTTGGGTTGGTGCTGCTCGGTGGCGCGATGCTGGTCACCGCGCAGCTCGCGGCTGCCGAGGGTGGCTTCGGCTTTCGTCAGGGCGGAGTCTTCCGCTACGGCTCTGTGGGCGCGTCGGTGCAGATCGATCCGCAGCTCGCCTACGTGTCGACGGCGTGGTGGATGGAGTACGCGACCGCCGCGAAGCTGTTTACCTACCCGGACCGGCCGGGCGCCGCAGGGACGCGGCTGGTGCCGGAGGTCGCGTCGAGGTACACGGTTTCCCACGACGGCAGGACCTGGACGTTCTTCATCCGGAAGGGCTATCGCTTCAGCGACGGCCTGCCGGTAACGGCCGCGAGCTTCAAGTTCGCGATCGACCGCGTGGCGAACCACGACCTCGCCTCGCCGGCTGCGCCGTTCATCACCGCCGCCAACGGCGCCGACATCGTCGGCGCACGGGAGGTCAACGGCGGAAACGCCCAGCATGTCCGCGGCGTCTTGGCCCGTGGTCAGCGGCTGACCATTCGCCTCACCCGGCCGTACGCCGCACTTCCGGACCTGCTGGCCATGCCGTTCTTCCAGGCGACCTCCGCTCGTCTGCCGCTCGGCCGCGAAGTCACCGGCGGTTACGCCGCGGCGGGCCCGTACTTCTTCCGCCGTAACGTGCCCAACACGGTCACGGAGCTGCGGCGCAACCCGTACTACCGCGGGTCGCGACCGCACAATCTGCGCGGGGTCGACCTGCGCTGGAACCTCGACGAGGCAAGCGGGTACGCCCGCGTTCAGGCCGGGACGCTCGACGAAGGCCCGCTCCCCTCCGCACGTGTTCGAGAGGTAGCGAAGAGCTACGGCGTGAACCGCAGGCGTTTCTGGGCGAAGCCAACCTCGTGCGTCGAGCTTCTGGCGATCAACAGGCAGCGGCCGTTGTTCAGGAACAACGCCGCTCTGCGGCAGGCGCTCAACTGGGCTGTCAACCGGAAAGCGTATGCAGCCGCGGCGGGTCCCTACGCCCGAACGCCGTGGACGCACCTGCTGCCGCCGACGTTCCCGGGATCCGTGACCAAACCGAAGCAGCAGCCTTATCGTGGGGCGCCGAATCTCCGGAAGGCACGGCAGCTCGCGGCCGGTCATTTGCGCCGCGGAAGGATCAACATCGGTTATCGCAGCTCGGGCACGGGCGGCACGTCACAGGCGCGTCTGCTGCGCGACAACCTCGTGAAACTGGGCGTCGACCCCGCGAGGATCAAGCTGAAGCCGTTCACGGGAGCGGACATCTACGACGCGATGGGGAAGCGGAACACCGACCTGGACCTCGGCGTCGGCATGGGCTGGTGCGGCGACTATCCGCTGGATCCCGCGTTTCTCATCAATCTCGCGCTCGACCCGACGCATGCGTTCGGGACTGCCGGCGGGAAGTACGACCGCAAGCTCGCGGCTGCACTGAAGCTGAAGGGAAGGGCGAGGGAGCGGGCGCTCGGGCGGCTCGACCTCGAGGTGACGACGCGACTTGCTCCGGCCGTCGTGCTCGGCGCCTACAACAACCGGTACTTCTTCTCGTCTCGCGTGGACCCTAGGAGTCTCGTCTACCAGAACGTCTACACCGACTGGAGCATCCCGGCGCTCGCGCTGAAGTGACGTCGTGGGCGGGCTGGAACTCATCTAGGCCGAGGCCCAAGGCGTGCGCCGAGACCTGATCGGACTCGGCTAACATCAGCATGGCTACGCGTCTTCGGGAAGCTCGAGCTCGAGATCATGAACACGCTCGCGCCAGTGGCCGTGACGCGGACGTACAACAACCGCTACCTCTTCTCGAACCGGGTCGACCCGCGCAGCCTCGTCTGGAACGGGGTCTACGGGGACTGGAGCATCCCGGAGCTGGCGCTGAAGTAGGCTCGGCGGCATGGCACTCCTGGCGATCGACGTCGGGAACACGCAGACCGTCTTCGGGCTCTTCGAGGGCGACGAGCTGCGAGATCACTGGCGCGTCGCGACCGAGCGGAACCGCAGCGGGGACGAGCTCGGCGCGCTCTTCGCCAGCTTCCTCGACCTCTCAACGGTCGACGGCATCGCGCTCGCCTCGACGGTCCCGCAGCTGCACCGCTCGTACGAGAATTTCGCCAAGGAGTACGTCAGGGCGGAGCTGCTCGAGATCGGGCCGGGAGTGCGGACCGGCGTGCCGATCCGCTATGACGACCCGCGCGAGGTCGGCCCCGACCGGATCGCGAACGCGGTGGCGGCCGTCGAGCGCTACGGGCCGCCGGCGATCGTCGTGGACTTCGGCACCTCGACGAACTTCGACGTCGTCTCGCCGGCCGGGGAGTACGTCGGCGGCGTGCTGGCGCCGGGGATCGAGGTCTCGATGGACGCGCTCTTCGCGCGGGCGGCGCGGCTGTTCAAGGTCGACTTCGCCGAGCCGGAGACGGTGATCGCCAAGAACACCGCCTCGAGCCTGCAGTCGGGGCTGGTCTACGGCTTCGCGGGCCAGGTGGACGGGATCGTCGACCGGATCCGCGACGAGCTCGGCGCCGAGGCGCAGACGATCGCGACCGGCGGGCTCGCGGATCTGATCGTCCCGCACGCGCGCACGCTGGAGACGATCGACCCGTTCCTGACGCTCGAGGGCGTACGGCTCGTCTGGCTGCGGAACCACGACTGACCGCAAGTAACAGTCTGTTACAAGGACCCGAACCACGGAAACCGTGGCCGCGCCTCGGTTCGAACCCACCAAGTAACAGTCTGTTACTTGGATGGAGGGGGTCGGATCAGCCGCCGCCGTAGATCGAGATCGGGAGGTCGAGGACCACGTCGTCCTCGCCCTCCGGCAGTTCGGCCTCCAGGCGTTGCAGGACCTCGGAGGCACCGGGGGCGGCCGCGAGCAGCCGCGTCTCGACCTCCTCCGACGTCGCGAGCTGCACGAGCTCCTGCTTGAACGGGCGCGGGAAGCGGCCGCGGCCGAGATACCAGCCGTAGAACTTCTTCAGGAAGCCGCTGGCGCGGCGCTCGCCCAGCTCCCGCACCGTCGCGCGCATGAAGAGGATCAGTTCCGCGACGACCTCTTCGCGCGTCGGCTCCGCGGCGTCGCCGACAATGATTTCGCGCAGCGCCCACGGGTTCCCCTGGGCGGCCCGGCCGACCATTACCGCGGCCGCGCCGGTCGTGGCCAGTATCGCCTGCGCCCGCGCCCGCGAGGTCACGTCCCCCGAAGCGATCACCGGCACGTCGATGAGCGCCACAAGCTCGCCCGTCAGCGAGTGATCCGCCTCGCCGGTGTACATCTGCCGCGCCGAGCGCGGGTGCAGCGTCAGCGACGACGCGCCCGCCTCCACCAGCTCCGGCCCGAGCGCGAGGCACGCCCGCGATCCGTCCTCGAGGCCGCGGCGCATCTTCACGGTCACCGGCACCGAGACGGCGCCCGCTACTGCCTCCACCACCGCGCACGCGCGCGCCGGGTCCTCCAGGAGGGTCGCGCCGGCTCCGGTCTTCGTCACCTTCTTCACCGGGCAGCCGAAGTTGATGTCGACGAGGTCGGCGCCCGCGTCCTCGACCATGCGGGCGGCCTCGGCCATCACCTCGGGCTCGGAACCGAAGATCTGCACCGCCAGCGGCCGCTCGTCGGCCGAGATGCGCAGGTAGCCGAGCGTGCGCTCGTTGCCGTGGTGCAACCCCGCACAGCTGACCATCTCCGAGCAGACGAGCCCCGCGCCGTAGCGGCGCCCCTGGCGGCGGAACGCCTGCACACTCACCCCGGCCATCGGCGCGAGCACGAGCCGTGTCGGGATCTCGACATCACGGATCCACCAGGAGCTGCGGAGATCTACCTGCACAGAGCGAAAAATGGTAGCCACGGAACGGTTTGACGTCCGTCCACCCTTGCAGGTAACATCCCCGCCCGCGACGGCGCCCCTGCGCCGCGCGTTTTTCTTTCAGGAGGCCCGTTGAAGGACGTAATCCTCACTCCGGAAGGCTACGAGAAGCTCAAGCAGGAGATCGAGTTTCTCTCAAATGAAAAGCGTCGTGAGGTCGCCGAGCGCATCCGCACAGCGCGCGAGTTCGGCGACATCGCCGAGAACGCCGAGTACGACGACGCGAAGAACGAACAGGCGCTGCTCGAGCACCGCATCGCCACGCTCGAGGAGCGGCTGCGCAACGCCCGCGTGATCACCAAGAAGGACGTCGCGAAGGACGTCGTCTCGATCGGCTCGAAGGTGAAGCTGCGCGACATCGCCGCGAAGCAGACGTTCGAGTACCGCATCGTCGGCTCCGCCGAGGCGAACCCGGCCGAGAACAAGCTCTCGAACGAGTCGCCGGTGGGCAAGGCGATCATTGGCAAAAAGAAGGGCGAGACGGTCGAGGTCGCGGCCCCGCGCGGCTCGATGAAGTTCAAGATCCTAGAGATCAAGGCCGCTTAGAGTCCGCAGCGCAATGCTGCCGAAGCGGTTCCCAGACAGGGAAGAGATCGCTGCGGTCCGGGCCCGCGCCGAGGAGGCCGAGCCAGGGCAGACGCTCGACGACGAGCACCGCGTTGCCGGGCGCGTCATGGCGCGGCGCGAGATGGGGAAGCTGACCTTCCTCGATCTCGTCGACCGCTCTGGCCGGATCCAGCTCATCTCGGAACAGAAGGTCGACCTCGACCTCGGCGACATCGTCGGCGTGACTGGGCGCCCCGGGCGCTCGCGTCGCGGTGAGCCCTCGCTCGTCACCTCGGAGCTCCACCTGCTGGCGAAGATCCGCCGTCCGCTTCCGGACACGTTCCACGGGCTGACCGACGTCGAGACCCGCTACAGGCAGCGCTACCTCGACCTGCTCGTCAACGAGGACACGCGCGCCGAGTTCCTCCTGCGCACGCGGATGGTCGCGGCGATCCGCCGCTACCTCGACGGGCACGGATTCGTCGAAGTCGAGACGCCCGTGCTGCAGCCGCGATACGGCGGCGCCTTCGCCGACCCGTTCGTCACGCACTACAACGAGCTCGACGCGGACTACTACCTGCGGATCGCGACCGAGCTCTACCTCAAACGGCTGATCGTCGGCGGCCTGGACCGCGTGTACGAGCTCGGCAAAGACTTCCGCAACGAGGGCGTCTCGTACAAGCACGCGCCCGAGTTCACGATGGTCGAGTGGTACGAGGCCTACGCGGACTACACGGACACGATGGCCCGGATCGAGGAGCTGGTCGAGACGGTCGCGCGCGAGACGATCGGAACGACGCAGGTCACGTTCCGCGGGCACGAGGTCGACCTGAAGGCTCCGTGGCGACGGCTCAAGCTCCTCGACGCGCTCGAGGAGAACGGGCTCTGGACGCGCGACGAGGACGAGCTGCGGCGCCGGCTCGAGGAGCGCGGCGTGGACACGACGCAGGACCGCAGCTGGGCGCAGCTCGTCGACCATGCGCTGACGAACTTCGTCGAGCCGAGCCTCGTCGAGCCGACGATCCTGCACGATTACCCGGTCGAGCTCTCGCCGTTCGCGCGTGCCACTGACGACGACCCGTCGATTGTCGAGCGGTTCGAGTACTTCGTGGGCGGGATGGAGCTGGGCAACGCGTTCACGGAGCTGAACGATCCCGACGAGCAGGCGGAGCGCTTCGCGCAGCAGGCGCAGCAGGAAGGCGGCGAGCCTGGCGACTCGGACTACGTCGAGGCTCTCGCGTACGGGATGCCGCCGACCGGTGGGCTCGGGCTCGGGATCGACCGGCTGGCAATGGTGCTCACCGGGCACGACAACATCCGCGACGTGATCCTCTTTCCCGCGCTGCGGCCACGCGACTAGTGACGCCGGAGCGGCGGTACGCGCTCGACGCGCTGCTGGATGCGCTCGGGCTGCCCTTCGACGAGTCCGTCTGGGTTCCGGAGCCGCAGCTCGACGAGGTGTTCGCGCTGCTCACGCTCGCGCACGAGAGGGAGGCAGGGCTCGACCGTCACGGCCGGCCGCTTCCACCCGCCGAGCCGCCGGGGCCGCGGGTCGCCGAGATTGCGGCGGGCCTCGGGCTCGAACGCCGCGATTACCCGGGCGGCGAGCGGTTTCTCGTCGCGCTCACGCACGACGTCGACCTCCTCGGTGGCGGCGGCTTCAGGACCGCGGCTCGCAAGCTCGGCGGCGCGGCCTACCACCGTTCCCGGCGGCGGTTGCGCGAAGGGTTCACCTTCGCGGTCGACGCCTGGGCCTGGCGCGATCCCGACTACCCGATCGACGCGATGCTCGACGCGGAGAGCGGCCGCGGCTCGACGTGCTTCTTCCTCGCGCGGCAGGAGGCGCCGCAGGACGGCTACCCGGAGCGCTACCGGCCGGCACTTGCGCTCGCCCTCGAACGGACTCGTGGGGCCGGCCTGGAGGTCGGCCTCCACGCGTCCTTCGGGGCCCGCGACCGACCGGGTGCGATCGAGGAGGAGGCACGGGCGCTGGGAGGGGAGCTACAGGGCCTGCGCCACCACTACCTCCGCAGCGATCCCTCGCGGCTCGCGGCCGAGCTGCGCGCCGCGGGATTGCGCTACGACTCGAGCGTCGGCTGGCCGTCGCAGCCGGGCCTGCGCGCTGGGACGCCGTACCCGTACCGGCTCTGGGACGCGGAGCTGCGTGAGCCAGGCGGCTGGGAGCTGCCGCTTGCGCTGATGGACGCCACGCTCTCGGAGGAGCGCTACCTTGGGCTCGACGCCGACGCCGCGTACGAGGCCGCCGTCGAGGCACTCGAGCCGGTCGCCGAGCACGGCGGCGCGGTTGCGATCCTTTGGCACCCACCGCAGCACCACCCGCGGCTTGCGAACGGGTTCGACCGCGTCTACCGGCGCCTGCTCG
>JBEVNN010000092.1:0-4008 GCA_040508095.1 Gaiellaceae bacterium | reverse complement strand
TTGCTCGGGCTGGCGGTGGAGTCGCGGGTGGCGAGGGCTCAGCCCGTGCGGCGTTCTTCCATGCGGTAGACCATCGCGCCCTCTCCGGACTCGAGCTTCTGCTCGAGCGTCGACAGGCGGCGCTCGACCGACTTCCAGCCGGAGGTGATCAGGTCGACCAGCAGCCCGAGGTCGTCGACCCGCGCGTGCCGCTCCGAGAGCAGGTCGCCCTCTACCCGCTCGAGCCGCCGGATCACCTGGTTCATCAGCCCGCGGATCTCGGCGAGGTTGCGCCCCACCGGGCGAACCTGCTCGCGCAGGCCCTCGCCGACGGCGTGCTCGACCTGCGTCGGGATCGTCGCCTCGAGCTGGGCCGCAGTCTGCGCCAGCTCCTCGACCTGCGCCCGCGCTCGCTCGAGCACCGCGTCGACCGCGGCCGCGTCGGGGCGGCCCTCGGCGGCCTCCCGCAGCCGCTCTCGCGCCTTCTCGATGGCGTCGTCAGTCATGGGCAGCAACGCTAGCGTTCGCGTCGGATGAGGTCTTCCGAGCTCGACTACGAGCTGCCGCAGGAGCTGATCGCACAGCAGCCGCTGGAGCGGCGCGACAGCTCGCGCCTGCTCGTCCACGACCGTGCGACGGGCGAGACGCGGCATCGCCGTTTCGACGATCTGCCGGCCGAGCTCCCGGAGGGGACGCTGGTCGTCGTCAACGACACGCGCGTACTGCCAGCGCGGTTGCGGCTCGAGCGGCCAGGCGGGGGCGCGGCCGAGGTGCTGCTGCTCGAGCAGCTGGGCGAGAACGGCACGTGGGAGGGCCTCGCGCGCCCGTCGCGCAAGCTCCGGCTCGGCCAGCGCCTCGGGCCGGTGGAGCTGCTGGAGCCACTCGGCGAGGGTCGTTGGCGGCTGCGGCTCGAGGGCCCGCCGGCCGGCGAGGCGCCGCTGCCGCCGTACATCCACGAGCCACTCGCAGATCCGGAGCGTTACCAGACCGTCTACGCAGAGAGTGAGGGCTCGGCCGCCGCCCCGACCGCAGGGCTGCACTTCACGCCCGAGCTGCTCGCGCGGTTCGACACCGAGCGCGTGACGCTGCACGTGGGACTCGACACCTTCCGCCCGCTCGCAGCCGACGTCGTGGAGGAGCACCCGCTGCACAGTGAGCGGTACGAGGTGGCGCCGGAGGCGTGGGAGCGGATTCTCCGTGCCGAGCGCGTGCTCGCGGTCGGGACGACGACGGTGCGCGTGCTCGAGTCGCTCGCGCGCGGGGCGCCGCTGAGCGGGCGCACCGACCTGTTCGTGACGCCCGGGTTCGAATTCCGGCGGGTCGACGCCCTGCTGACGAACTTCCACCTGCCCCGCTCGACACTGCTCGCGCTCGTGATGGCATTCGCGGGCGTGGAGAAGACTCGGGGGCTCTACCGGCTCGCGATCGAGGAGCGGTATCGCTTCTACTCGTTCGGCGACGCGATGCTGCTGTTGTGAGCGAGGGAGGGGGTGCGCGTCTTGGCTGACGGGTCGTTCACCGTTCAAGCGACCGACGGCGAGGCTCGGACCGGCGTGCTCCGCACCGCGCACGGTGAGCTGCGCACGCCCGTGTTCATGCCCGTCGGCACCAAGGCAACCGTCAAGGCCGTCGATCCTGACGAGCTGCGCGACCTCGGCGCCGAGATCCTGCTCTGCAACACGTACCACCTGCACTTCCGTCCCGGCGCCGACCTGATCGCGGAGCTCGGCGGCCTGAACGAGCTGATGGCCTGGGACCGACCGATCCTGACCGACTCCGGCGGCTTCCAGGTCTTCTCGCTGCGGCACACGATCCTGCGCCAGGACGACGAGGGGGTGACGTTCCGCTCGGTCTACGACGGCGACGAAGCGCGTTTCACGCCCGAGCTCGCAGCGCGCATCCAGGCGCAGTTGGGCTCCGACATCGCGATGTGTCTCGATGTCGTGCCGCCGCCCGACACGCCGCGGCGCGAGCTCGAGGAGGCCGTCCGTCGCACCACGCTCTGGGCGCAGCGCCAGCAACAGGCCGAGCGCGCTCCCGGCCAGCTCCTCTTCGGCATCGCGCAGGGTGGCACGGACCGCGAGCTCCGCCGCCGGAGCGCCAACGAGATCGCGGAGCTCGGCTTCGACGGCAACGCGCTCGGCGGCCTCGCGATCGGCGAGTCGCGCGAGGAGATGCTCGACACGACCGCGTGGGCGGCGCAGCTGCTTCCGGCCGACAAACCGCGCTACTTCATGGGGATCGGCGATCCGGTCGGCATCCTCGAGGTCATCGAGCGCGGCATCGACATGTTCGACTGCGTGCTCCCGACGCGGAATGCGCGCACCGGGAGCGCCCTCACCTGGGAGGGCCAGCTGAACATCAAGGCCGGGAAGTTCGCGCGTGACCCACGCCCGCTCGACGAGGGCTGCGGCTGCCCGGCGTGCACCAGGTTCACGCGCGCGTACGTGCGGCACCTACTCAACCAGCAGGAGATCCTCGGGCTACGGCTCCTGAGCCTGCATAATTTGCGTTTCGTGCTCGACCTCGTCGCCGGCGCTCGCGCCGCGATCGAGCGGGGAGAGCTGCAGTCGTACAAAGAGGACGCGCTGGCGAGGCTCCAGCGCTCCGGGGAGGCAGAGTGGGCAGCTACGTGATCATCCTCGCCGCGGTCTTCGCGCTGATGTGGCTGCTCCTGATCAGGCCGCAACGCCGCAAGCAACTCGCGCAGTCGCGGATGCAGGACTCGGTCGAGGTCGGCGACGACGTTCTGACAGCAGGCGGAATCCACGGAACCGTGCGCGAGATCGAGGGCGAGATCGTCCGCGTGGAGATCGCACCCGGCACGACCGTTCGCCTCGATCGGCGCGCCGTCGCCGCGGTCGCGCAGGAGCCAGAGCCTGAGCACGAACCCGAAGCTTTGGCCCAACCGGAGCAGGCCGCGTCGGGCGACGAAAGCTAATCTGTTCCGACTCCTCGCGTGGCCACACGTCGCTCACACCTGATTCTCGTCGGCATGATCCTGGCCGCTCTGGCCGGAGTGGCGCTGCTTGCCATCCCCGGTTCGCCCGCGCACAAGAAGGTCACGCTCGGCCTCGATCTGCAGGGCGGGCTCGAGGTCGTCCTCAAGGCGGTGCCGCCGAAGGGGAAGACCTGCGACGCCGCCTGCATGGACCGCTCGATCTCGATCATGCGGAGCCGCATCGACAAGCTCGGCGTGTCCGAGCCCGAGATCCGCAAGCAGGGCAAGGACCAGATCGTCATCCAGCTGGCCGGCGTCCACGACGTCAACAAGGCGGCCCAGATCATCGGCACGACCGCCCAGCTCCAGTTCTACGACTTCGAGAACGATCTCGTCGGTCCCTCGAACAACGGCGGCCAGGCCGTCGCCACCGCGAGCCTCTACAAGCTGCTCACGCAGGTGAAGGAGGATGCGAAGAAGGGCACGCCGACCGCCTACTACCTCTTCAACAAGCAGAAGAAGGTGATCAACGGGCCCGAGGACACGGTCGAGAAGCTGCTCGACACGCCGAAGCTCAACGGCAAGCAGCCGAAGGGCTCGACGATCCTCGCCGTCCCGGAGGGGATGACCGTCGTCAGCTGCGAGGCGACGACCGGCTGCCTCGGCCAGCAGCAGGCAGACGCTGCCGCACCGGTCCTCTACTACCTGTTCAAGTACGACCCCCCTGCGGTTCCGGAGGCGACGGGCGAGGACCTGAAACTGTCGGACATCGCGGCCGACATCAGCACGCAGGGGCAGGGCAACGTCGTGCGGCTCGGCTTCACGAGCAAGGGCGCGGACAAGTTCCACGAGATCACGCGCGCAGAGGCACAGCGCGGTGCGGCGGACGCGGCGGCCGCCGGGCAGACGGGCAGCGACCCGTCCACGATCCAGCAGTTCGCGCAGCACTTCGCAATCGTGCTCGACGGCCAGCTGCGCTCGACGCCGTACATCGACTACAAGCAGAACCCGGACGGGATCGACCCGACCGGCACCGGCGCCGAGATCTCCAACATCACCAGCTTCGGCGAGGCGAAGGATCTCGCGCT
>JBEVNN010000079.1:0-9160 GCA_040508095.1 Gaiellaceae bacterium | reverse complement strand
CCGAGCGCCGCCGCCGGCGCGCCGAGAGTCGTCGTCAGCAACGAGGGCAGCAGCGCCGTCGGCACCTCATGGCTTACGTCCGACAGGAAGCTCGCGACGCCGATCCCGGCGACGCCGCGATTCAGCCAGCGAGGATGCACGCCGCCATGTGATCGGAGCCGCCGGCCGGCTCGAGCGCCGGGTCGATCCGACGGCAGTCGTCGATCGCGATCGGGCAGCGTGGATGGAAGCGGCAGCCGGCCGGGATGCGGACAGCGTCGGGTGCCTCGCCGCGCAGGATCTGCGGCCGCGTGCGCTCGCGCGGATCGCGTCGCGGCACGACGGACAGCAGCGCCTTTGTGTACGGGTGCTGCGGGTCGCTCACGACCGAGGCCGCCGGCCCCTCCTCCACGATCCGCCCCAGGTACATCACTGCGATCCGGTCGGCGAAGTGGGCAGCGGTCGAGAGGTCGTGGGTGATCATCAGCACGCCCAGCCCGTCGCGCCGCAACCGGTCGAGCAGGGCGAGCACGCCAGCGCGCACCGACACGTCCAGCATCGAGACCGGCTCGTCGGCGACGAGGAGCTCCGGTCCGAGCACGATCGCCGCCGCGATCGCAACCCGCTGGCGCTGCCCGCCCGAAAGCTCGTGCGGGTAGCGGTCCAGGAAGAGCCCGGGCGGCGACAGCTCTACGCGCTCGAGTGCGTCTTGCACGAGCTCGGCGCGCTCTGCCTTCGAGCCGCCGGCACGATGGATCACCAGCGGCTCCTCGACTGCCTTGCGCACGGTCAGCCGCGGGTCGAGCGACTCGTACGGGTCCTGGTAGACGATCTGCATCCGCCGCCGCAGCGGCCGCAGCTCGCGTTGGCCGAGCGAGGTGATGTCGTCTCCGTGGAAGGAGATCCGTCCAGCGACGGGCTCCAGCAGCCGCAGCACCGTCTGCGCGGTGGTCGTCTTGCCGCAGCCGGACTCGCCGACGAGCGCCAGCAGCTCGCCGCGCTCGAGCGTAAAGGAGACGCCGTCCACCGCCCTCACGGTCTCCCGCGGCCGGCGCGCCATCGTCCCGACGATCCCGCGGCCGACCGGGTAGTGGACGACGAGCTCGTCGACCTCCAGCAGCCGGTCGTTCGCGCTCACGCCACCTCCGCCGGCACGTCGTTGAGATGGCACGCGGCCTCGCGGTCGCCGTCGAGCCTCTTCAGCGCCGGGTGCTCGTGCGGGCAGCGCGAGAAGACGCGGTCGCAGCGAGGATGGAACGGGCAGCCTTCGAGCGGCCGGTCGAGCCGCGGCGGCGCTCCGGGGATCGCGGCCAGCGCGCCGTCGCTGTGCAGGTCGGGCGTGGCCGCGAAGAGCAGGCGCGTGTACGGGTGGCGCGAGTCGTGGAAGAGCGCGTCCACGGGCCCCTGCTCGACGATCTCGCCCGCGTACATCACCGCGGCCCGGTCGCAGAGCTGCGCGACGACGGGCAGATCATGCGTGACGAGCAGCAGCGCGAGGCCGAAGTCGCGACAGAGCGCGTCGAGCAGCTCGAGGATCTGCGCCTGCACCATCACGTCCAGAGCCGTCGTCGGCTCGTCGGCGACGAGCACACTCGGGTTGCAGGCCAGCGCCATCGCGATCGCCGCGCGCTGGCGCATTCCGCCGGAGAACTCGTGCGGGTAACGGTTGCCGCGGTCGCGCGGGATTCCAACCGCCTCGAGAAGCTCCCCCACGCGCGCCCGTGCTGCGCGCCCTGAGGCGGAGCCATGAACCTCGAGCGCCTCGACGATCTGCGCGGAGACCGTCTGCACGGGGTTGAGCGCGTTCATCGCGCCCTGGAAGACGATCGCGAGGTCGGTCCAGCGGTGCGGGCGGATCGAATCCTCGCCGCCCGCAAGGATGTCCTTGCCGTTGAAAACCACACGGCCCGAGACCGACGCGGTCGGCGGCAGCAATCCGAGCAATCCGAGCACGGTTGTCGTCTTGCCGCAGCCCGACTCCCCGACGAGGCCCAGCCGCTGACCCGCGTCGAGCGAAAGCGACACGCCCTGCACCGCGTGTAGCTCGCGCCCCTCGCCGAGGTCGAACCAGACGTGCAGGTCGTCGAGCTCGAGCAACGAGCTCATACTGCGTCGGGGCTGCGGCCCACGAGCGGGCGGAGACGGAAACTCTTCGCCGAGAGGTGCGCGACCCGCAGGCGCGGGTTGAGTGCGTCCTCGATCGCACCGCCGAGGAGGCTGCAGCCGAGGATGATCACGGCGACGAGCGCACCAGGCGGCACGATCGCCCACCAGGCGCCGGTCGAGATCGCCGCGCGCTGGAACGCGTTCTCGATCACCTTCCCGAGCGAGATGCGGCTAGGG
The DNA here is from genome assembly GCA_040508095.1 of Gaiellaceae bacterium. Classification (GTDB taxonomy): domain Bacteria; phylum Actinomycetota; class Thermoleophilia; order Gaiellales; family Gaiellaceae; genus AC-32. Next base: position 6,838 of record JBEVNN010000079.1, on the reverse strand, counting down.
TCGCCGAGGCCGAGGAAGGCAAGGGCGGTCTCGTCGAAGATCGCAACTGCGATCGTCAGCACCGTGTTCGCGATCAGCAGCGGTGCGACCTGCGGCAGTACGTGGCGCACGACGATGCGCGTGTGGCCGGCGCCGAGCGCTCGCGCCCGCTTGACGTAGACCCGCTCGCGGACGCTCTTCACCTGCGCGCGGATCACCCGCGCGGTGCTCGTCCAGAGCAGGATCCCGATCACGATCACGATGTGGAACAGGCTGGGCCCCCAGATTGCCGCGACGACGATCATCAGCGGCACGTCGGGGATGACCAGGAAGTAGTCGGTGATCCGCATCAGCACGTTGTCGGTGCGGCCGCCGAAATAGCCCGCGGCGAGTCCGATGGTGCCCCCGATCACCATCGAGACGAAGGTCGCCGCGAACCCCACCACGAGGGAGATCCGGCACCCCCACATGAGCAGCGAGAGCATGTCGATCCCACCGTCGTCCAACCCCAGCGGGTGGCTCCAGGATGGACGCCCGAACACCGGCCCGACCTGCTCGTGCGGGTCGTAGGGCGCGATCCACGGGGCGAGCACCGCGCACACAACGACCACGAGCAGAATCCCTGCACCCAACGCCGCCGAGGGCCGCCGCTTGATGGTTTCCCAGACGATTCCCCGGCGCGAGCGGATCGGCTCGGCCTCGATCACGGGGCCGGGCTGACGGACCGCGACACTCATTCGGTGATCCTCGGGTCGAGGCGGAAGTACAGAAGGTCCGCGACCAGGTTGAAGAACACGACCGAGCAGGTCAGCACGAGGAACGCACCCTGCAGCATCGGGTAGTCGCGCTGCAGCACGGCGTCGTACACCGCACGCCCGATCCCCGGCCAGGAGAAGACCGTCTCGATCAGGATCGCGCCGGCGACGATGTAGCCGAGCGAGAGCGCGACCAGCGTCGTGATCGGCAGGAGCGCGTTCCGCAGCGCGTGCCGGCGCAGGATCGCCCACGGCTTCAGCCCCTTCGCCCGGGCGGTGAGCACGTAGTCCTCCCCGAGTGTCTCGAGCATCGCCGAGCGGACGATCAGCGTGTATTCGCCGAAGAGGACGAGGCCTAGCGTCAACGACGGCAAGAGGATGTGCTCGCCGAGATCCTTGACATGGGTGGTGAACGAGGGGTCGATTAGGAACTCGTCCGACATGCCGCCCGTCGGCAGCGTGCCGGCGAACAGGATCACCAGCATCAACCCGAGCCAGTGCGTCGGCATCGAGTAGAAGGTGAGGGCCGTCGTGAGGCTCGCCCCCTCGGTCTTCGTCCCGCGTCTCCAGGCCGCGACGATCCCGGTCAGCGTCCCTAAGACGATTGCGAAGATCGTGCCCAGGAACACCATCGGCACCGAATTGATCAGCGCCGTGCGCAGGTTGTCCGTAACCGGCTGGCTGTTCGCGAACGAGATCCCGAGGTTTCCGTGCGCGAGCTGCTGCAGGTAGAGCACGTACTGCTCGAACTTCGACTTGTCGAGGCCGAACTGCCGCTTCAGCGCCTGCCGCGTCTCGGGGGTCGCGTGCGGGACGCGCGCGAGGTTCGTGACCGCGCTTCCGGGCGCAAGGCGGAAGAGCGCGAAGTTGATCGTGACGGCAATGAAGACCGTCAGCACGGCGAACGCCAACCGCTTGATGACGTAGTCCGCGCCTTTCACGGCTGACCCCGCTCGTCGTTCGCTGCAGCTACTGCCGGTGCACCCTCGAGAGGCTGAGCTTGCTGATCGAGTTGAACGGGCCCTGTGGCGAGGCGACGAGGCCGCCCCAGCTCTTGCTCACCGCCCAGACTGCATCCTGCGTCGCCAGCCAGATGTACGGCCGCTTTGCTTGCAGGTAGCGCTGCATCTTCCACACGAGCGCCTTCCGCTTCGCCTGGTTCGGGGTCAACTGCTGCTGGGAGTACATCGCGTCGTAGCGCTTGTCGCAGAAGCCGCTGTCGCTCCAGCCCTCGTACTGCGCGCAGGTGACCACCGACAGCATGAAGTCGGGGTCGATCAACGCGACCCAGTTCCACAAGGAGAGGTCGAAGTTGAGGTACTTGCCGTCGGGCGCGGTGATCGCGTCGAAGGCCGCGGTCGAGTCCAGGGCCCGCTGCTTCAGCTGGATGCCGATCTTCTTGAAGTCGGGCTGGAGAATCTGGAACGTACGGTTCGTGCTCGGCACGTCCGTCGGCGTGATCACCTCGTACGACATCTTGTGGCCGTTGGCGACGCGGATCCCGCCGGAGCCCTTCTTGAAGCCGAGCCTGTCGAGGATCTTGTTCGCGAGCGCGAGGTTGAAGCTCTCGGGCCTGACGCCAGGGTTGTACCAGCCGCCCGTCGCGGGCGGGATGATCGACCCGGCCGGCTTCCCGTAACCGAGGAATACCACGCGCACGATCTGCTTGCGGTCGATTGCGTGCGCCATCGCGGCCTTCACCTTCAGGTTCAGCAGCTCCTTGTGCTTCTTCTTCTTCGGGTTGGAGTTGATGATGAAGTCGGTCTGGCTCACCCCCGTGACGGCGCGCACGTTGAACGACTTCTTCAGCGTCTTGATAGCGGTTCCCGGGACGTCCTCGATCGCATCGATCTCGTGCGCCTTCAGCGCGGACACGAGCGCGTCCTCGTTCGAGAACATCCGCAGGCCGAATCCGTCGACGAGCGGCTTCTCGGCGTAGAAGGAGCCGTTGCGCTGGAAGAGCGCGATGTCGTCCTTCTTGAACTTCGAGAGCTCGAACGGCCCGGCGCCCACGAGCGGGTTGTTGGAGAACCGCTTGAGGTCGTTGCCCTTGTGGCCGGTGTGCTTGCTCCAGATGTGCTGCGGCAGGATCGCGAACTGCTGGAACTGCCCGAGCACGTTTCCGGGTGCCTTCGCGTAGTTGACGACGAGCGTCGTCGCGTTCGGCGCCTTCGCGTTCTTGATGTGCGCGATCAGGCCGGCGGCGTTCGCAGCTCCGCCGGCGGCGTACTTGATGTCGGTGTTGATCGTCCAGGCCGCGTCCTTGGCGGTCAGCGGCTTGCCGTCCGTCCACTTCGCACCCTTGCGCACGGTGAACGTCCACGTCTTGCCGCCGTTGCTCGCCTTCCACTTCGTGGCGAAGTCCGCGACGAACTTGCGGTTCGCCTTGTCGTACTGGATGAGGAATGGGTAGACGTACTCGAAGGTCGAGTACGCGTCCTGGTTGAACGCGACGTAGGGGTTCAGCGAGTCGATGCGCGAGCTCGTGCCGATTCTGAAGGTGCCGCCCGTCTTCGCCGTCGGGCCCGAGCTCGAGCCGTTCGCCGTCGCCGCGTAGGCGGCGAGGCCGGCCGCGAGACAGCCCGTGACGAGTGCCGCCAACCACCGCTTCTTCATCTTCACCCTCCTCGTGATCACACCCAGGGGGACTCCTCGAGCGTGAGCGTTCGCCGGTCGGCGTCGAGCGTATAACGAACCCCGAGCGGAATCGAGGCGAGGTGCTTGCCGTGCCCCAGCGGCAACCGGTAGAGCACGGGGACGCCCAGCGGCTCCAGGTGCTCCTCCAGCACGTCCTCGAGCGACCGCGAGCGGGCCCAGTCGGAAGCCGGCCGCAGGTCGCCCCAGTCGCAGCCCTCCATCTCGCCGACCACGACGCCGGCGACGTTGTCGAGCTTGCCCGCGTGCCTGAGCTGCGTCAGCTGGCCGTCGATGTAATAGGGCGGCGCCTTGTAGTCCTCGAAGAAGAAGATCGCGCCGTCGGCGTCGAACTCCCACGACGTCCCGAGCGTCTGCATCAGCAGCCACAGGCACCCGCCGACGAGGGGCGCGGTGACGGAACCACTGCTGATCGCTCGGGTGTACGGGTCGTCGGGATTCGGCGGAACGGGGCCCGTCGCGTCGCCAGTCAGGACGTCCAAGAGCCGTTTGCGCGTGAACTCCGTGACCTCGGGGTCGCCGACGCCGACCAGGCCGTTGCCGTAGACGGTCGGGAAGCCCGCGCGCTGACGAACCGCCACATGTAGGGCAGTGATGTCGGAGAAGCCGACGAGCGGCTTGGGGTTGACCGCGATGGTGTCGAAGTCGAGGTACGGAATCGTCTGCGCCGAGCCGTAGCCGCCCTGCAGCGCCTGGACGACGTCCACCTCGGGGTCGGCGAAGAGCGCGTTCAGGTCGGCGGCGCGGTCTTCGGCGTCCCCGGCGACGTAGTCGTCGCGGTCATACAGGTGAGGCGCGAGCTTGACCTTGTAGCCCTGCGACTCCCACCATTCGACCCCGCGCAGCACCTCGGACCGCGAGTCGTACGGGCTCGCGGGGGCCGCGACGCCGATCGTCCCGCCGGGGGCCAGCGGCTTCACCGACGCGATTCTCCCGGAAGGTCGCCCGCGCGTGGGCGCGGAAGGGGCTGAATGCGGCCCCTCATAGAGAGGGTCATGCGTCCGACCCTGCGCGCGTACTCGTGGCGCGAGCGGTCGAGGTGGCGGCGCAGGCTCCGCTCGAGCCATGGCCCAGGCTCCCGCGCACCAGGTTCGCCGCGGAGCGAGGCGAGCTCGCGCCAGAGGTCCGGCCCGGGATCGGCGTCGCCCATCGCCCCCCAGCACGCGCGGCGTGCTCGCCGTCCTCGGCGGCCGCGTTCGATCTTGAAGGCCTCGTGCGAGAGGTCGGCGCAGAGCCAGTTGAGCCCGACCCGCGCGAGGTGCTTGGCGGCGTTGTCGGGATCGGCGAGCGCTCGCTCGAGGTGCTCGACGTCGGCTTCGGTCTGCTCGTAGGGGTAGCGCGGGGCGTCGATCGCGTCCAGGCCGTGCAGCCCGCGGGCCAGCGCGGTGAAAAGCCTCCGCGGGTTGGCGCCGGAGGTATCGCCGAGGCCGAACCCGTGGCTCTCCAGCTCGCGCGCGCGTGGTTCGAAGTCGAGCTCCGGCTCGTCGAGCAGCAGCCGCGCACACAGCTCGGTCAGCTTCGCGAGGTAGCCGAAGTCGACCGTGTCAGGCGTGTCGTACGGCGTGTGGTACTCGGTGCGCTCGAACGCTGTCGTGAAGGTCGAGACGTTGATGCTCGGGATGCCCGCGGCGAGGAACGGCCATACCTCGGTCCAGGTGTTCGGGCGCGCGAGCTTCCAGCCGTGCGGGAGCAGGCCGTCGCGCTCGGCCCCGCGGCAGTGGCGGCGGATCCAGCCGGCCAGCTCGGGCGGCACGTCGAGCGTGAAGGGGTCGCCGCGGCTCCCCGAGCCCTCGACGTTGAGGTAGAAGGGCGAGCGGGTCGTCCACTCGCGGTGCTCCGCGACAACCTGGTACCAGGCGCCGTAGCACCAGTCGTACGCGGACTTGGCGATCCCGTACTCCTCCGCCGTGTGCGAGACGAAGGCGATCGTGCGCTCGGGCTCGACGCCTGCCTCGACGAAGGCGCGCGCGAGCTCGAGCGTCACCGCGACGCCGGTCGCGTCGTCGAAGGCCGCTTTGAACCAGCCGTCGTGGTGGCCGGCGACGATCGTCGGCGCGCCGCGCCGACGGCCTGGCAGCTCGCCCACGACGTTCCAGCCCTCGCTCGGCTTGCGCAGCGCGCGCAGCACGACCCGGACGCGGCCTTCGAGCTTCGGCGCGTCCTCGCGCCGGATCGTCACGCACGGCGGGGCCTCGGCGTGCCAGATCCCGTCGAAGGTCCCGAGCGCGTTCGGCGCCTGGTAGAACGGCCCGCCCTCGGGTGCGTAGAGCACCATCGCCTTCGCACCACGCAGTCCGAGCTCGAGCCCGACGTGGTACGGCCAGAGCCGCGCCACCTGCCACTCGACCAGCGCGACCTTGCCGCCGACGTCGAGGCGGTCGAGCTGCTTGCGGCCGCCGCGGCCGACACGCACGAGCTCGGCCTCGACGCCGTGGGCGCCGGTCTCCGGAACGCCGCCGAACGACGCGCCCTCGACCCGGGTTCCGTCGGCGACCTCCACGAACGCGTCCTCCAGCCGCCAGCCGTCCACCGGGACCGGCTCCTCGACGACGCTCTCGAGCCCGAGCGAGCGCATCTCGCCCGCGATGAACTCGACGGCCTCGCGCTCCTCCGGAGTCCCGGCGACCCGGAAGCCGAGCGGATGCGAGCCGATCGACGCCAGCCGCTCGACCACGTGCTGCAGGTATTCGGCCGAGAACTTCAGGACCGCCCCTCCTCGAGCCCGAGCAGCGTCTCGCGGACGAGCTCGCCGAGGTTGTGCAGGTCATAGCCGCCCTCCTGGATCACCACCGTGGGCAAGGCGAGCGTGCCGAGCAGCCGTCCCGCCTCGCGGAACGCGGCACCGCTGACCTCGAGCGGGCTCTCCGAATCGCCGGCGGCGGCATCCACGCCGAGCGCGACCACCAGGCCGGCCGCGCCGCGCGCCCAGCCGACGAGCTCCGCCACCGCCTCCAGCCAGGGCCCGTCGCCGGTACCGGGCGTGAGCGGGAGGTTCAGGTTCGAGTCGTCGCTCTCGTCCGCGAAGCCGAGGAAGTGCGGGAACCAGCCGGCACCCGGGTCGACGTGCACGGAGCCGGTGCGCACGTCGTCGCGGCCGCGGAAGATCTCCTGCGTCCCGTTGCCGTGGTGCGCGTCGATGTCCAGCACCGCGACCGGGCCTGCTGCGCTCAGCGCCGCGGCCGCGATCGCGGCGTTGTTCAGGTAGCAGGAGCCGCCGAACGCCGCGCGGGTGACGTGGTGGCCGGGCGGCCGCGTGCAGGCGTAGGCGACAGGCTCGCCGCCGGCGACGAGGTCGACCGCGGTCAGCGCCGCGTCCGCCGCCGCGCGCGCCGCCTCCCATGTGCCCGGGCCGACCAGGGTCATGGTGTCGTAGGCAAACCAGCCCGGCTTAGCCCAGACGGCCGCCGGCTCCCGGCGCGCGCCGAGCTCGCGATGGGCGAAGACGTACG
>JBEVNN010000033.1:0-3638 GCA_040508095.1 Gaiellaceae bacterium | reverse complement strand
GTTCCGGCCTCGAGCTCGACGATGCTCGCCTTCACCGTCAGCCTCGAGGCGGAGTGGACGGTGATGCCGTCGGCGGCGAGCTTGACGACGTTGCCGTGCAGGTCGCTCACCTCCACGCCGCCCGTTCCGTCGTCAAGGATCACGGTCGCCCCGTGCTTCGTCCGGACGAGGGTTCGCTCGGGCTTGCTCTCGGGCGGCTTCTGGGTCGAGCCCCAGAGCGCTCCGATGACGATGGGCTTGCGCGGGTCACCGTTCTCGAACGCGACGAGCACCTCGTCTCCTTCGTCGGGCACGAACCAGGTGCCGCGCTCGTGGCCGGCGTCGAGCGTTGCCCGACGCGCCCAGACTTCGTTGCCGAGCTCCGGCACGAACACACGCAACCGGCCGCGCCGTTTCGGGTCGCGTGGCTCGACGACCACCCCTTTGTAGACGGCGTTCTTCTCGCTCATCGCGGCCTCCTCGTCTCGATCCAGGTTGGGGACACCTTACGAGCGTGCGCTCCAAGGCCGCGTACGATTCGCCCATGGCGACGACCGACCGGCGCGAGACCGACTCGGGCATCGAGGTCAAGCCGGTCTACTCGGCGGACGATGCGCCCGACGGGCTCGAGCCACCGGGGGAGTTTCCGTTCACGCGCGGGCCCTACCGCGACATGTACCGCGGCCGGCCGTGGACGATCCGCCAGTACGCCGGCTTCGCGTCGGCCGAGGAGACGAACCAGCGCTTCCGCTACCTGCTCGAGCGCGGGCAGACCGGGCTCTCCGTCGCGTTCGACCTGCCGACGCAGCTCGGCTACGACTCAGACGACCCGCGCGCCGCCGGCGAGGTCGGCCGCACGGGCGTCTCGATCGACTCGCTGGCCGACATGGAGCTGCTCCTCCACGGGATCCCGCTTGGCGACGTCTCGACCTCGATGACGATCAACGCGCCGGCGGCGTTGCTGCTCCTCCTGTACGAGCTCGTGGCCGAAGGCCAGGGCGTGCCGCCAGGGAAGCTGCGCGGCACCGCCCAGAACGACATCCTCAAGGAGTACATCGCGCGCGGGAACTACATCTTCCCGCCGCGGCCGTCGATGCGGCTCACGACCGACCTGTTCGCCTACTGCGCGGATCGGCTGCCGAGCTGGAACACGATCTCGATCTCCGGCTACCACATCCGGGAAGCGGGCTCGACGGCGGTGCAGGAGCTGGCATTCACGCTTTCCAACGGCATCGCCTACGCGCAGGCAGCCGTCGACGCGGGGCTCTCGCCGGACGATTTCGGCGCGCGGCTCTCGTTCTTCTTCAACGCGCACAACCACTTCTTCCAGGAGGTGGCCAAGTTCCGGGCGGCTCGGCGGCTATGGGCCGAGATCATGCGCGACCGCTTCGGGGCGACGAACCCGAAGGCCCAGGCGCTCCGCTTCCACGCGCAGACGGGCGGGTCGACGCTGACCGCGCAGCAGCCGGAGAACAACGTCGTGCGCGTGGCGGTGCAGGCGCTCTCCGCGGTGTGCGGCGGTGCGCAGTCGATCCACACGAACTCCTTCGACGAGGCTCTGGCCTTGCCGACGGAGCGGGCGGCGCGGATCGCGCTGCGAACGCAGCAGATACTCGCGCACGAGGCGGGCGGCACCGACACGGCCGACCCGTTCGGAGGCTCATACTTCATCGAGTCGCTGACGGACGAGCTCGAGGAACGAGCGCGGGAGCTGATCGCGCGTGTGGACGACGTGGGTGGGGCGGTGGCTGCAGTCGAGCAGGGCTTCGTCCAGGGTGAGATCGAGAACGCCGCCTACCGGTACGCGCAGGAGGTCGAGGCTGGGGAACGCGTGATCGTCGGCGTGAACCAGTACGAGGAGGCGGAGCCCGAAGAGATCGAGCTGCTCCGGATCGACCCCGAGGCCGAGCGGCGCCAGCACGAGCGGACGTCGCGGGTGCGGGCGGAGCGGGACGCGAAGGCCGCGGAGGAGTCGCTCGCGCGTGTGCGCGAGGCAGCCTCGGGGACCGAGAACCTGCTCCCGCCGCTGCGCGAGGCACTGCGGGTGCGCTGCACGATCGGCGAGATCTGCAACGTCCTTCGCGACGAGTTCGGCATGTACGACGCCCAGCGTGTCTAACGACGCGCTGGGCGTCGCGAGACGTGAGGCCGGCAAAGCCGACTGCCCTCTCATGCGACATCGCAAGCGACGCCTCGGCCCAGCGCTCGCCGTGACCCACCGCGCATAGCGCTCCGTACGAGCGCCCCTCACTACGGTTCGCCCGGCCTCCTCCCCGAGGCGAGCGTATCGGCGAAATCCGCGCGCGTGTGTGACGCGGGTGTGACGGAAGCGTCAAGCTTGCGCGCGCCGTGCGGATCCTGCTGGTCTCGCAGATGTACCCGGGCCCCGACGCGCCCGACCTGGGCGTGTTCGTCGCGCAGCTCGAGCGGGCGCTGCTGGAGCGCGGCCACGAGATCGAGCGGGCCGTGCTGGACTCGCGCGCAGGCGGCAAGCGGCGCTACCTGACGCTCGCGCGCCGCACGCGCAGGGCCGCGACGCGTTTCCGGCCGGACGTCGTGTACGCGCATTTCCTCGTGCCGACCGGCCTGGTGGCCGGGTTGGCCTCCAGCGCGCCGCTCGTCGTCACCGCGCACGGCCGCGACGTGCGCAACGTCGGCGAAATCCGCGGCATCGCCGCGCTCACCCGGCGCACGATCCGCCGTGCCGCGACCGTGATCGCCGTCTCGGACTACCTGCGCCGCGAGCTCGAGGCCAAGGTTCCGGAGGCGGTGGGCAAGACGCAGGTGATCGACTCCGGGGTCGACCTGGAGCGCTTCACCGTGGAGCCGGCACCGGACAGCGGTCCGCGCTTTCTCTGCATCGGGGCGCTGACCGAGCGAAAGAACGTCGTGCGCCTGGCCGACGCCTTCGAGCGCCTCGCGGAGGGAACGCTCACCTTCCTCGGCGACGGCGAGCTGCGCGGTCGCCTCGAGGGGCGGCCCGACGTCGAGCTCGCGGGCGCAATCACGCACGACGAGATCCCGGCGCGGATCGCGCACGCCCACGTGGTCTGTCAGCCGAGCCTGGTCGAGCCCTTCGGCCACGCGACGCTGGAAGGAATGGCCTGCGGCCGCTCCGTGGTCGCGACTGCGATCGGCGGGCCACCCGAGTTCGTGCCGTCCGAGGCCGGTGTGCTCGTCGACCCGTTCGACGTCGAGGGCCTGACCCGCGCGCTGCGCGCGGCGGCCGCGCTGCCGTGCCCGAACCCCGCTGCGCGCGCCGCCGCCGAGCGGCACGATGTGCGCGAGCAGGCCCGGCGCGTCGAGGAGGTGCTCGAGCGCGCCGCGTCCGAATCGCGCTGAATTTCGTTTCAACAAGCAAGACCCCGCCTCCTCCTCCTATGCCGAGCAAGAAGATCAGGGTCCTCATCGCCGACGACCACCGCCTGTTCGCGGAGGCGCTCGAGGCGATCCTCGCGTCCGAGCCCGAGATCGAGGTCGTAGGCCACGCGCGCAACGGGGAGGAGGCGGTCGAGCAGGCGCTGGCCCTGAGCCCGGACGTGATCCTGATGGATATCGCGATGCCCGGCGTCGACGGCGTGGAGGCCACGAAGCGGATTCGCAGGAAGCAGGACCATGCGCGCGTGCTGATGCTGACCGGTTCGAACTCGCGCACAGAC
>JBEVNN010000010.1:0-4702 GCA_040508095.1 Gaiellaceae bacterium | reverse complement strand
CGTGGTCGGCATGGCCGACGAGCGCGACCAGGTGGCCGCTGTCGGAGTACCGCCGCGCCTCGGCGTGCACCTTCGAGACGAGGGGGCAGACGGCGTCCACGACGCGGAGGCCCCGCGACTCACAGTTCGCGCGTACCGAGGGCGCCACGCCGTGGGCCGAGAGCACGCAGATCGCTCCCGCGGGGATGTCGTCCTCATGGTCGACGAACACCGCGCCGAGACCTTCGAGCCGCTTCACGACATGGTCGTTGTGGACGATCTGGTGACGGACGTAGACGGGCGGCCCGTGCTGCTCGAGCAGGATCTCGACGATCTCGATCGCCCGGTCGACCCCGGCGCAGAACGAGCGCGGCGCTGCGAGCAGGACACGGCCTATGACGACCACCCCCGGGCTGCCTCGCGCAGACGCCCGAGCGCCCGCTGTGCATCGGTCGCCGAGCGCACGAACCGGCGCGGCGAGCCGGCGAAGGCGCGCGCCAGCGCCGGCCAGTCGTAGGCGCCGTCCTCCTTGACGCCGGTCGCGAGCCCGTCGAGCGGTCGTGCCGGAGTGTCGCTCACCGCGCGGAGCACGCCCTGCAGGCGGCCGGTGCGGGCCAGCGCACCGCTCTCGAGGTCGGCCGTGTCCGCGCCGGTGCGCTCATGCAGCCGACGGCGCTCGTCGGGGTCGTCCACGACGGCGTCAGCGGCGAGCATCGTCACCGGCTCCGCACCCGGAACCCCGAGCGGCCCCGAGTCCCAGAGCACCGTGCCCTCGACGTCGACGATCCTCGTCGCGTCGACCACGGTGCCCGGTGCGAGGCCGTCCCGCAGAGCTCCTGTCAAACCAAACGAGACCACCGGCCCCTCCGGCGCGCCGTTGCGCGCGCCGAGGCCCACGAGCGCGGACCGCACACCCGCTCGACGGGCCGCACGCTGCTCGGCGGCGGTGGCGCAGGCGAACGTCACCCCGTCAGCGTCCATGCCGCGCTGCGGACGGTCTCCCTGACGCTGCCGGTCGCCTCGAAGGCCGCCGACGGCTCGAAGCCGGAGTGAATCGCGCAGTGCTCGCACCGCGCGTCGTTCCCCGGCCCGTACTCCTCCCACTCGATCCCGTCGAGCAGCGCCTCGTAGGTCGGGAAGATCCCGTCGGTGAGCAGGTAGCACGGCCCTTTCCAGCCGTAGGGGTTGCGCGTGATCGAGCCCCACGGCGCGCACGGCAGCTTGCGCTCGCCGGTGAGGAAGTCCTGGTAGATCGGGCTCGCGAGCCAGCGGTACCCGTGCTCGCGCGCAGACGAGCGGATGATCCGGAACTTCTCCTCGTGCTCCGCCCGCGTCATCGTCAGGTTCGGGTCGATCTGGGAGTACTGGTACCCCGGCGCGACGAGCATCCCGTCGATGCCGACCTCGTCGGTGAGGTAGCCCATCATCTCGACGACCTCGTTCGGGTCGGTCTCCTTGAAGATCGTCGTGTTGGTGGTCACGCGGAACCCGGCCCCGCGCGCCTTGCGGATCGCGTCCACGGCGATGTCCCACAGGCCCGGGTAGTCGCAGATGTAGTCGTGAATCTCGCGCATCCCGTCGAGGTGCACGACGAAGGTGAGCCGCTTCGACGGCATGAAGACGTCGAGGAACTGCTCCAGCCGGAGCGCGTTCGTGCAGAGCTCGATGTTCTTGTTCAGCTCGAGAAAGCCCTCGACGACGTCCTCGATCCCTTTGTAGACGAGCGGCTCGCCGCCGCAGATCGACACGACGGGCGCCGGGCACTGCACACCTGCGTCGATGCACTCCTCGACCGAGAGCCGCGCCTTGTTCGACTCGTACTCGCGGATCTTCCCGCAGCCGATGCAGGCGATGTTGCAGGCGAGGGTCGGTTCCAGCATCAGAACGAGCGGGTAGCGCTCGCCCTTGCGCTGCTGCTGAGCGACGTAGCGCGCGATCTGGACTGTGGAGCCGAGCGGGAACTTCATCGCGACAGCCTTTCTCGTAGACGGCCTAGGGCGAGCAACGGGAAATGCAGACGGTACAGGTGGTATCGAATCATGAAGTCAAGCGGAAAGCCGGTCCCGGTGAATTGTGTTTCTTCCCAGTCGCCGTTTACCCCTTGGGTGGAACAGATCCAGTCGGCAGCGCGCCGTGCGGAAGGGCGGTCCGCCTCGTCCGCAGCGACGTAGGCTAGTAGCGCCCACGCGGTCTGGGAAGGCGTGCTCGGGCCGCGCCCACGCCACGCGGAATCGGCGTAGGAGCGAATGTCCTCGCCGAAGCCGCCGTCCTCGTTCTGCACCGAGTCGAGCCACTCGACCGCGCGCCTGAAGGCGGGGTGCCCGGGCGGCAGGCCGCAGGCCTCGAGCGCCGGGAGCGCGGCTCCGGTGCCGTACTCGTGGTTCACGCCCCAGCGGCCGAACCACGAGCCGTCGCGTTCCTGCTCGGCGAGCAGCCAGTCGAGCCCGCGCCGCACCTCGTCCTCGTAGCCCGTCTCCGGCGCGAGCGCCTCGAGCGCGTGGGCGGTGACGTCGGAGCTCGGCTCGTCGGTGACCTTGCCGAAGTCGCAGAACGGGAGCTTGTAGAGCCAGAAGGCCTCGTTGTCGACGTCGAACGCGCCCCAGCCGCCGCTCCGAGACTGCATCCCGGCGGTCCAATCGAGGCCGCGGTCGACCGCGTCCTGGCCGCGGTGGCACCGGCGCAGCGCCAGCGCGACCACCACGGTGTCGTCAACGTCCGGATAGAGGTCGTTCTCGAACTCGAAGGCCCAGCCGCCGGGCGAGAGGTCCGGCGTTCGAATCGTCCAGTCGCCCGGGACGGTGACCTCCTCGTTCAGCAGCCACCCCGCCGCGCGCACGAGCGCCGGGTGCTCGGGGCCGAGTCCGGAGTCGCGCAGCGCGAGCACGGCGAGACCGGTGTCCCAGACCGGCGACTGGCACGCCTCGGGCCGCAGCCGGTCGCCCTCCTCGACCATGAAGCCCTGCCAGCCCTCGATCGCTCGCGAGAGCGCTTCGTCCTCGGGCCCGTGGCCGAGCGCGGCCAGCATCAGAATCGACCAGACCCACGGCGGCTGGATCCCGCCCCACGAGCCGTCGGCTTCCTGGTGCGCCCGCACCCAGGCCTCCGCGGTCTCGAGCGCGCGGCGCCGGAGGGTGGAAGGCGACGCGGGCCGTCTCGTCTGGCCGGGTCGCGAGCCGATTGCGCGGAGATCGATGTCCGCGGGGCGGACGGGCTGCAGGGCGCGGCAGGCCGCGAGTGGGACGAACGTGCCGCGCGCCCAGCAGGAGAAGTTGTAGATCGAGAACGGCGCGCTCGGCGGCAGCAGCACGAGCTCGACCGGAATCGGCGTCACCCGCCGCCACGGCCACTGGCCCAGGAGCGCCAGGAAGCACTTGGTGAAGATCCGCGTCTTCGGGATCCCGCCGTGCGCCTGGATGAAGTCGCGCGCCTTCGCGCCCGGGTCGACGCCGGCGAGCTTCAGCGCGGCGTAGGCCTCGACCGTCGTGTTCAGGTCCCCGGGGCCGTCGTACCAGATCGCCCAGGTGCCGTCTTCGCGCTGCCGCGCGAGCAGCTCGTTGGCAATACGCCGGTCGAGGTCGGGCGTGCGCAGGCCGAGGACGTGGTGCCAGAACAGGTGCTGCGCGGTCATGGTCACGTTCGACTCGAGCTCGCCGACCCAGTAGCCGTCGGGGTGCTGGAGCTCGAGCAGGCGCTGGGTCGCGGCCTCGATCGCGGCGTCGAGGCGGGTCTCGGTCGCGACGCTCATGCGGCGACCTCGTGCCGCGTGGCCGTGAGGGCGTGAGCAGCCGCGACGCCGCTGCGGACGGCGCCTTCCATCGTGGCCGGCCAGCCGGTCCCGGTCCACGCGCCCGCGCGCGTGACGTTCGGCCTCCTCGTTTCGGGCCCGGGCCGCTCGCGTTCGCTGCCCGGGCGCACGGCGATCGTTGCCGCCGGCTCGCGGCTGACCCGTGACCAGAGCAGCTCGGCGCCTCCCAGGCGTGTTGTCAGCTCGCGAACGATCCGCTCGACGAGCTCGCGACCACGCAGCTCCATCAGCTCCGGCACGCCCGAGGAGACGACCGTCAGATACTGGCCGCGCTCGGGCGGGTGACCCGTGAGCGCGCCCCGGTCGAAGACCCAGTGCGCGTCGCTGCCGAGCAGGGCAGCGAGCCGATGCGGGAGCAGGACGCGGTCGAACCAGAGGTGGACGCTGACGATCGGCGAGTCCTCGAGTCGCGGTTCCGGCTCGCCGAGCAGGCGCGCGCTCTCGCGCTGCGGCACCGCGACCACGACCGCATCGGCGTCGAGCTCGTCGAGGCTCTCCACGCGGGCGCCGAGCTGCGCCGACGCTCCGACCTCTCGCAGCGCCCGTCCGGCCGCCTCGCCGTGCATCTCGCCGAGCGGCTTCGCCGGGAGCAGCAGGTCCGAGTCGCCCCGGTCGCCGAGCAGCGCCGTGCGGACGGTGAAGTCGCCGGCCTCCGCGCTCGCCTCCGCGGAGCGCAGGTTCAGCGCCGGGCGGATGAAGACGTCCCAGAAACGGTCGATCGCAAGCTGCGACTGGCCTCGCGCCCGCAGCGCGTCGGCAAAGGTTGTGCCGCGCGAGTCGCCCCAGCGGGCGAGCGCGCGCAGGATCCGGAGCCGGTCGCCGAACGGCACGTGGCCGTACCGCAAGAGCGCGAGCGCCGACGGTGCGATGACCGCGCTGCGACCGTGCTCGTCGATCACCGGCAGCTCCAGCCGCTCC
>JBEVNN010000008.1:0-3407 GCA_040508095.1 Gaiellaceae bacterium | reverse complement strand
CGAGGAGGTCGAAGGCGGAGACCGTGATGAGGACGCCGAACGCGCCGTTCACGAGCGTCTGGGCCGAGAAGAGCCCGACCACGAGGCGGAGCCGCGGGTCCTTCCCGATGGCGCGGAACCCGGCGGTTGCCTCGTCGAGCAGGTGCGGCGACTCGCGCGTGAGCGGCGGCTCGGCTTCCCGGAGCAGCGGCGCCAGCATCAGCGCCGACCAGAGGAACGTGCACGCAGTGATCAAGAACACCACCCAGATCGGCGAGAACGCCAGCAGGAGGCCGCCGAGCGCGGGGCCGACGCAAAAGCCGAGGCTCTCGAGCGTGCTCGAGCTGACGTTGGCCGCGGTCAGCTCCTCGGGCGTACGGGCCAGCGACGGCAGCAACGCAGACTGGGCAGGATGAAAGGCCGTGCCGATCACCGCCACGGCGGCGGCCAGGACGTAGATCGCCGCGGCGGGAGCGTCCGTCACCACCAAGGCCGCCATCCCGCCGAGAGCCACGGCGCGCAGGAGGTCCGACGTCAGCATCACGCGAACGCGCGGGAACCGGTCGCCCAGGATCGCAGCAAGCGGCGAGGCGAATGCGGACGGGAGCCAGCGGACCAGGCCGACGAGGCCGACGGCGGAGGCGCCGCCCTGGTCGAACGCGTACACGACGAGCGCAACGGTGTACGCCCAGCTGCCGATGATCGAGCCCGCCCAGGCCAGCTGCAACCGACGCAGGCCGCGGTTGCGGAAGACCTCGCGCATGGCGCGCGCCGACTCCCGCAGGTGCTCCCGAAGCCGCTCCACAAGCGGAGAATTGCAGGGACTGTTGTGTTTTTGAAGATGCCGTGGAAGATTTCGTGCACGAACTCCGTCAGGTGATCAGGTTCCGGAGGTTCGAAAGGAGGAAGTTCAGTGTCGGATCAGGAGACACGGATCGACGAAGAGGTCGAGGCCCATCAGCATAAGAACGCCCCCGCCGCTTCGCACAAGGCTGCGAACGACGAGGGCGACGACGTCGAGGGCCATGTCCACAAGAACGCTCCCGACCAGCACAAGCTGGCGAACGACGAGGACGACGATGTAGAGGCCCACATGCACAAGGGCATGCACAAGGGCGTCCACAAGGCCTAGGGCTTCTGAGCTCAGCCCAAGCTACGGAGGGAGCCGAGAGGCTCCCTCTTAGCGTTCTCTGAGCAGCTTTCCGAGTGCGTCGAGGAGCTGCAGCGCCGCCTCGCGCTTCTCCGGCTCGGCCTCGTCGAGCCGCGCGGCGAAGCGGGCGAGCGCGTCGGCATCGGCCCCTTCGTCCTCGAGCACCCTCCGCGCGGCCCGCGCCTTCTGCAGCAGGTCGAGCGCGATCGCAGCCTCGTTCGCGAACTTGCCGAGGAGCTCCATCTCCGCCAGCGAGAAAGCCGCCTTCTGCGGCCGGTCGAGCACCTCGAGCACGCCGAGCGCGTTGTCCTCGTGCAGCAGCGGCACCGCCATCAGGCCCTTCGGGACGAACCCCGTCGACTCCGCGGCCTCGCGGGCGAAGCGCGGGTCCTTGTCGAGCTCCTCGACCACGAGCGGCTGCCGCGTGACCAGCACCCAGCCGGCGATCCCGGTGCTGGACGGAAACCGCTGGCCGACCAGGTCGCCCGCGCCTTCCCCGGCGACCGCCTCGAAGACGAGCTCGTCCGACTCCTCGTCGAACAGGAACACCGACGACGCGCGCGCGTCGAAGATCGAACGCGCCACCTCCACGATCGACTGCAACAGCTCGCGGTAGCTCTGCTCCGAGCCGAGGGCGCCGGCGGCCACGGCCGCGCGCAGGTCGCTCATCCTTCTCCTCCCACGTTGTTGGCCGTCAGGTAGAGGAC
Source organism: Gaiellaceae bacterium (assembly GCA_040508095.1). Taxonomy (GTDB): domain Bacteria; phylum Actinomycetota; class Thermoleophilia; order Gaiellales; family Gaiellaceae; genus AC-32. The sequence goes on along the minus strand of JBEVNN010000008.1, from coordinate 1,571 downwards.
GTTCTTGAGCTGGAACGGCGTCAGCTCGGGGTGCTTCGACAGCACCAGCGCGCAGATGGCGCTCATGTGCGGCGTCGCGAAGCTGTTTCCGGTCGACAGGATCGTGCCGCCGCCGAGCCAGGCGATCTCGACCCCGACGCCGCGCGCGAAGAACTCGACCGGCGGCGACGGGTTGTAGAAGAACGTCATCGGGTCGGGCTCCTCGTGGCTGCCGACCGAGATCACCGACGAGAAGCGCCACGGGTAGCTCTCGACGGGCATGTTGTGCGCCGACGCGACGAGGACGGTGCGGCGGAAGTAGGCCTTGTCGGCGAGCTCGTGCAGCAGCTCCGCGAACTGCCGCTTCGTCGTCGAAAGGCTCATGTTGATCACGTCGAAGCCCTGGTCGACCGCCCAGCGGAGCCCCGCGAGCAGAATCGGGCCGCTGCCCTTGAAGCCCGCGCCCAGCACCCGCGCGCTGAACAGGCTGCACTCGGGGGCGAGCTGGCGGACGATCCCCGCGCAGGCGGTGCCGTGCCCGCAGAGGTCGCCTTCGGTGTCCTCGACGACCTCGACCTCGTCGTCCTCGCCCTCGCCCTCGCCGCGCGCGAAGGCGACGGCGCCCTCGATCTCGCCGACGCGCGGGTGGCCGGGCTCGATCCCGCTGTCGAGGATGCACACGCGCACGCCCTTGCCCGTCGCGTCGCCGAAGGCCCAGTCGCGGGTGACGCGCTCCGGCCAGTCGACGCCGATCGAGATCCGCTCCCCCGCACCGGCGGGGAGGCTCCACGCGGGAAGGTCTGCCGGGTCCTGCGCCACGGGCGGATCGTAGTGCGCTGCGATTACGCCGCGCTAGTTGTCAGCCAGAAGGCGACGGAGCTCGTCCACCACGCGCGGCTGGGGCTCGACACCTTCGGCCTGCAGCGCGCTCTCGAGATCGGCGAGCACGGAGGCACGGAAGGCGGCGTCGGCCTCGGCGCGGGAGACGAGCTGGTCGAGCCCTCGGCGTGCCGCGGGCAGCTCCTGCGCCGCGCGCACCCAGCCTTCGGGCGCTGGGGGAAGCATCCCGATCAACCGTCCCAATTGTTGTTCGTCGTATTCGCGCATCACGTCACTTGTTCACCTGACGGAGCAGGGGGCGGTTTTCTTCCCTCGAACGAGTCGCGTAGCTTGTCCAGGCAGCGGGAGATGCGGCTCGCGATCGTCCCGGCCGGCAAACCGAGGTTGTCGCCGATGGTGCGGTAGCTCTCGTCGCGTGCGTAGAAGCGGTCGAGGATCTGCCGGCAGGTCTCCGGCAGCTCCGCCATCGCCTCGTGGACGTCGAATGCCTCCTCGAGCGCGGTCAGGTCGTCCTCGGCCCCAAGCTCGGGCAGCTCGTCGATGTCTGCGTCCGACTCCCGCGCCCCTGCGCGGAGCCGGTCGATGCAGAGCCGGCGCGTGAGCTGCGCGATCCACGGCCGCACGGCCTCGTCCTCGCGCAGCGACTCGAGGCGCTCGTAGACGCGCGCGAACACCTCCTGGAAGACGTCCTCGGCGTCCTGCTGCGAGAGCCGGAACCCCTGGATGGCGATCGCGTAGACGTAGCGCGAGAA
>JBEVNN010000190.1:0-3400 GCA_040508095.1 Gaiellaceae bacterium | reverse complement strand
TGGCCGCGGCGAGCGTGGAGCTGGGTGAGATCCCGGTCGACGCCGAAGGGCTCGACGTCGACGCACTCGAGCAGGCGGTCGAGGGGCCGCCGGCCGCGTTCCTGTACACGATCCCGACGTTCCAGAACCCGACCGGCTCGACCCTGAGCGCGGACCGACGCGGTCGCCTCGCGGAGCTCGTACGCTCGCGCCGGCTGCCGGTGCTGGAGGACGACCCGTACGGGCTCGTTCGCTTCGAGGGCGACCCACTGCCGTCGGTGTTCGAGCTCGAGGGCGGGGTCGACGTCATGTACTCGTCGTCGTTCTCGAAGACGATTGCCCCTGGCCTTCGCGTGGGGTACGCGATCGTGCCGGAAGCGCTCGCGTCCGAGCTCGAGGACCTCGTTGCCTCGACCTACATCACGCCGGCGCTGCTCTCGCAGGCGACCGTCTACCAGTTCCTGCGCCGGGGCCTCTTCGAACCGAACCTCGAGCGCGTCCGCGGCCTGCTGCGCGCGCGTCGGGACGCAATGCTCGAGGCGCTCGACCGGGAGCTCGAAGGCCGTGCGCGGTGGAACCGGCCCGAGGGCGGGTACTTCCTCTGGCTCGAGCTCCCCGAGGGCGCCGACGCGGCCGAGCTGTTGACCCGTGCGACCGAAGGCGGCGTAACGTTCGTCCCCGGTGTCGACTTCGGAGGTCAGCCCAACTCGATGCGACTAGCGTTCAGCTTCGTTTCGCCGGCCGAGATCGACGAGGGTGTACGGCGCCTCGCGCGCCTACTGGCGGCGACGCCGGCGGCGGTGTAGCTGCGAAACGAGCACGCCGAGCAGCACGCCGAGCGCAACGCTGAGCAGGATCACCCAGATCAGCGAGGTCCGGGCGGTCGCGAGGACGAAGTGGACGCTGACGTCCTTGTCGTTCTCGAGGACGAAGGCGATGGAGTACGCGATCAGAAGCGCGAGCAGCACGATCGCCACGTACAGTCGCGGCTGCCACTGCCTGCCGAACCCGTCGGGCCGCTCCTCGAGCGCCCGCTCCTCCTCCGGCGGCCCGGCGGGCGGTTCGCGCTCGTCCTGCACGGCGCCGTAGTCTAGGCAGCCGAGCGACCGGCCACGGTCGCGACGGGCCGCGGCACGAGCCGTGGCTGCCGCGGGGGCACGAGCACGCCGCGGCTCGGAGCCCTGAAGGTGGGGCACGGGGCGTCGAGGGTGAGTGCGCAGAGACCGGCCCGGTGGAAATAGCAATCGCCGCAGGTTGGTTTATTCGTTTTGCTCACGCCCCGTTTTGCTCCCCTCGGTCGCCCGCTCGAAGTAGTGCGGGATGATAGGGCTCAGGCGGGGCGAATCAAGACTTGCCTGTGGAGAAAACAGTGCAATTTCCGGCGCTTTTGAATATGCCGAAAACTACGGGTTCCTACTTTTCTCGGGGCAACGTTGCCAACGCCCGCAACGCCTGTGGAAAGTTCTTCACAGGGATGATCTTGAGCCCGTCCGCATAGCGCCGAGCCTCCTGCGCGTTCTGCCCCGCCGGAACGAGGAAGACGTCCACACCTGCTTTGCGAACACCGAGCGTCTTTTGCTTCACGCCGCCGATCGGCCCCACCGTTCCGTCGAGTCCGAGCTCACCGGTTGCCGCGACCCTGTGTCCGTGAGTGACGTTCCGCCCGAGCTCCTGGAGGATGTCGAGCGCGAAAGCGAGGCCCGCGGAGGGCCCGCCAACGCCGCCCGCGTCGATCTTGATCTTCACCGGCAGGGTCACGTGCAGCGCGTCGCGGGCGGAGACGCCGATCAGCGGGCGGCGCGGGTCCTGCGGGTCGGCGATGGTCTTGATCGCGGCCGACCCCACCTTGCCGTCGCGGCGGTAGGTGATGCGCACCGTGTCCCCCGGCCGGCGTTTGGCAAGCACGGCGCGAAGGCGGACGACCGAAGTCACCTTCTGGCCGTTGGCGGTGAGGATCACGTCGTTGGTCCGCAGGACCTTCGCCGCCGGAGCGCTGGGATCGACGAGGACGATCGTGACGCCGTCGCTGCGCGCGCCAACCTTGTAGCCGAGGTGCTGAAGTGCGACGACTGCGGCCACCTTCTGCGACTGTTGCATGTCCTGCACGCCGATCTGCTGCTCGACGGCTGAAGGGATCGGCGGGGCCTTCACGAGGGACGATCCGTCCGCGCGTACGAACGGGAACAGTCGCTCGAGCAGCCGCGCCTCGCGCTCGCGTACGTCCACGAAGTAGACGTCGCCCGGCGGGTGGTTCCGCTTCTCGCCCGGCACCGTCACCAGCGGATCGGCGGGATGAGCTGGGTCGACGAGCCGGATGTCGTAGCCGTGCGCGGGCGCGAGCCAGAGGACGAACGCAGCCGCTACGAGGAGGAAGAGGCCGCTCGCCGCGAGCCGGCCCGGCGAGAACCACCGCATCACGTCGAGGATATGCGGCTCAGAGCAGGCTGCGCGTCAGTCCGCCGTCGACGGGGATCACCGCGCACGTGACGTAGCTCGCTGCGTCGGAGGCGAGGAAGCACACGACGTCGGCGACCTCGCGGGCCTGGCCGAAGCGGCGGAGAGGGATCTTGTCGAACTCGTCGGCGCGTGGCTTGCCCTGGAATCTCTCCGCCAGTCGCGCAGTCTCGATCATCCCGGGCGCGATCGTATTGACCGTGATCTTCTGCGGCCCCACCTCGCGGCCGAGTGCCTTCGCCCACCCGACGACGCCCGGGCGGACGGCGTTCGAGAGCGCGAGGTTCTCGATCGGCTCGCGCACCGAGCTCGACTCGATGTTGATCACGCGCCCTCGTCCGCTGCGCTCCAGCTGCGGGAGGCAGAGCTCGGTCAGCCGGATCGCGGAGAGGAGGAGGAGCTCGACCGCATCCTCCACCTGCTCGTCCTTGAGGCCGACCGCAGGGGTGCGCGGCGGGCCGCCGCTGTTGTTGACGAGGATGTCGATCGCGCCGAAGGCCTCGAGCGTACGGTCGACGAGTCGCTTGAGGTCGGCGGGATTGCGGACGTCCCCACGGACGGCCAGCGCGCCGAGGCGCTCCGCCTCGCGCTCGAGGAGCTCGCGTCGCCGCGCGAACATCGCGACGTTCACGCCTTCGGCGACGAGCGACTCGGCGATCGCGAGCCCCATCCCCTCCGACGCCCCGCAGACGATCGCCGTGCGCCCGGTCAGCCCTAGGTCCATTGAGCCTTCCGCGACCGCTGGTTGTTCACGCGCGCATCCCCACCCTGGGTGGGGTTGAAGGTTCCACCCGCCACCCGCTGCGAGCGTACCGCGCGATTTGTGCCGTGTCTGTGCCTGCGTTGTGACGATTTCGCGCCAAAACCGGCGGCGACCGATCCGCGGCCCGAAGCGATCACGCCGCTAGGTCGAGAGCACGCCGACGACTTCGCGCACGGCCTCGGCCGACGCGTTCAGGGCCTCGCG
>JBEVNN010000217.1:0-15252 GCA_040508095.1 Gaiellaceae bacterium | reverse complement strand
TTCTTCGAGAAGAACTCCGGGAACACGCGGTTCGACCATGGTGCCCACGGAGCCTGCTGCATGATCTGCTTTTCGACCGTCGCCCACCGCTTGTTCACGGCCGGCGTCAGCACCTGAGCCTTCTTCAGGCCTTCGATCTCCTTGTTCGTCTTGGCGCTGCTGTACCACGCGTAGTTGTTGTTGTCCGTGTTGGTGATGCGGTTGCCGTTCAGGAGGACGTCGAACCAGTCGAGCGGGTGCGGGTAGTCCTCCAGCCAGCGGGCCCAGCCCGTCTGGGCGTGGGTGGCAACGTTGCCGATCGTCGAGTAGTACGTCGCCCTCGGCAGGATGTTGAGCTTCGCGTCGAGGCCGATGTTGTTCAGGACGCTGGTGTAGTACTGCGCAGCGTCGATCGCGTCGCTGACCTGACGCGTCCAAACCGTGACCTTCGCGCCCTTGGCGCCGGCCTGGTTGATCAGCTGCTTCGCCTTCGAGACGTTGTGGCTGTACAGCTTCAGCTTCGTGTACGACGGGTAGGTCGGCGGGAGCACGTTCTGCGTTGCCCGGCCGAGGCCGCCCCACACGATCCGGTTCAGCGCGCTGCGGTCGATCGCGTAGTTGACCGCCTGGCGGACCTTCAGCTTGTTGAAGGGCGCCTCACGCGTGTTCATCCAGAAGTAGTACGTGTTCGCAGCGTCGCGAAGGACCAGGTGGCCCTTGCCCTTGGCGTTCGCGATGCGGTCCGGCGGGATGGCCCCGTTCGAGTAGTCGGCCTGCCCGTTGATCACCCGCTGGGTCGCCGAGTTCGCGTCGCTGACGAAGCTCACGTCGACCTTGTCCGGGTTGCCCCGCGGGATGTACTTCGTGGGCTTGAAGTACTTGTTGCGGACCATCGTGAAGCCGCGGTTCGCGTCGAAGCTCGAGAAGCGGTACGGGCCGGTGCCCGGGATCTTCCCGTTCAGGATCTGCGTCGACGTGCTGCTCGGGACCGGCGCCGCGAACAGAAGCGCGAGGATCGTCAGGAAGTCACCGCGCGGCTTGGTCAGCTTGACGGTGATCGTGCGCTTCTTGTTGTTGACGACGATGCCCGAGATGTTCCCGCCCTTCGTCGGATGCGCTGCGAACGCCTTGGCGCCTGCGATGTCGGTGTAGAACCCGACACCCTGGCCCGTGGCGAGGAAGCCGCGCTTGATCGCCCACTTGAAGTCCGACGCCTGGACCTTCTTGCCGTTCGAGTACTTCAGGCCAGGGCGGAGCGTGAACTTGTACACCCGGCCGTTGCTCGAGATCTTCGGCATCGACTGGGCGAGGCCGGGGACGAGCTGGTAACCGGCCGGACCATCGACGTGCTTGTACGTGAGGAGCGTCTCGTAGACGTTCCACATCGCCCACCAGCTCTGACCCGTATAGGCCTGCTGCGGGTCGAGGAAGTCGATCGTGTCCAGCACCGCACGGAGCGTGCCCACCTTCTTGTACGCCTTGTTCGGTGCCGAGCTCGACTTGTTCGCCGCGACGCCATACGCCGCGACCATCATGGAGAACCCGGCTGCTAGGGCGACAACTCCTAGAAGCCAGGTCCACCGGCGCTTGCCACTCAATTCCACCTCCCGGTTAAGACCCCATTGTGCTGGGGCAATCTTCGCAAAGAGGAGACGTCGTGGCTAGCAATCTGTTAGGACGGCCGCGCCGGCGAAGTCGGCGCCTTAGAGCCGGACGTAACGAATCTCGTCCTCGGCTCGGGCCTCGGCGAGCGGCTCCTCGACGACGGCGCCGACGCCATCTCGCCCCGTGGCATGCAGGATCCGCCCCTCGCCGAGCCAGAACGCGATGTGGTGCGCCCGCTCCGCCGGCCCGAAGCAGACGAGGTCGCCTGCCTGGAGCTGCGACTCCTCCATCCGGGTCGCCGCGGCCTCCTGCTCGTGCGCATCGCGCGGGACGAGCCGGCCAAGGCGCCTGTAGGCCATGTGCACGAGCCCCGAGCAGTCGATCCCGCGCTCGGTCAGGCCGCCCCACTCGTACGGCGTCCCGAGGTACGCCCGTGCCTCCTGAACGTGATCGCCCGCTCGTGGAAGGCCAGGCCACTCGCCGTCGGCCTCACCGCCGAGGGCCTCTGCGCGAATCCAGCCCGGGTACCCGTAGGCAGTCCGGATCCGCGCCCAGCCCCCATCGAGCTCCCCGACCGCGAGCGGCTCGCCGGCGAGCGCCTGCGTGACCTGCTCGGCCGCGTCGTCGGGCTCTGCGCGGACGGGCGCAACGTCCGCCGCGCAGGCTCGCACCTCCATCACGTCGGTCTGATTCGCGGGTCGAGGCGTGCGTAGACGACGTCGATGACCGCGCTCATGATCGTGATGAAGAACGCGCCGTAGATCACCGTCGCCATGATCACCGGCAGGTCGAGCGAGAGGAGCGCGTTGTAGGTGAGCCGACCGATCCCGGGCAGGCCGAAGACGACCTCCGTCAGCAGTGCGCCGCCGCCGATCAGGACGCCGAGGTCGAGGCCGGCGAGCGACACGAACGTGATCAACGAGTTCCGCAGCATGTGCCTCAACAGCACCCGCTTGGGGCTGAGGCCCTTGGCCCGGGCCGTGCGCACGTAGTCCGCGCTCTCGTTCTCGAGCAGGTCGGCCCGCAGCACGCGCGCGTAGAAGCCGATGTAGAGGATCGACAACGTGATCCAGGGGAAGATCAGGTGGAGGAACCACTGCCACGGGTCCTGGGTCAACGGCGTGTAGCCGAGCGGCGGCACCCAGCTGAAGAGGAAGGTGTCGTGCAGGCGGTCCTGGGTGATCAGGTTCACCACCTCGCCAAGCCAGAAGACGGGCATGGATATCCCGATCAGCGCCAGGATCATGATGATCGGGTCCACGACCGTCCCCTTGAAGGTGACGGCTATCACTCCTAAGAGGATGCTCATCACAAACCAGAGCAGCGCCGCTCCGAGCACGAGGGAGAAGGTGACGGGCGCTGCCGCCCAGATTGCGGGGACGACCTCGAGCGCCTGGTTTCCGTACGAAACCAGGTCACGCGAGATGAAGAGCCGCTTCATCATCAGCGCGTACCGCACCGGCAGCGGGCGGTCTAGCCCGAACTCGTGCTTCACCGCGGCCACCGTCGCGGGCGAGGGGTTGCGGCCGGCCAGGCGAGCGCTCGGGTCGATCCCCGGAGTCGCGAAGAAGATCAGGAAGACGAGCACCGTGATCGCGAAGAGGACGACCACGAGCCCGATGATCCTGCGGACGATGAAGGCGACCACGGCTTACTCCCTGACCCGTACCTTGGCGCGCGGGTCGAGCGCGTCACGGATGCCGTCGCCGAGGACGTTCAGCGAGAGGACCGTCAGCACGATCATGATCCCCGGAGCGATCGCGACCCACGGTCGCGTGTAGAGCAGCTCCTGACCGTCCCCGATGATGGTGCCCCAGCTGGCGTTCGGCGGCTGCACGCCGATCGAGAGGAACGAGAGCGCCGCCTCGGTCAGGACCGTGGTCGCAATCATCAGGGGCAGCAGCACGATCACCGTCGAGACGACGTTCGGGAGAATCTCGCTGAGCATCAGCCGCAGGCTCGACGCGCCCTGCGACACGCCGGCCTCCACGTACTCCTTCTCGCGCACCGACAGCACCTGCCCGCGGACCGGGCGGAAGACGTACGGGATGTAGATCAGCGCGATGATCAGCGTCGGCGTCCACAAACTCGAGGCGTCGAGTGTGATCGGGCCGAGCTTCACGCCGCCCGGCGTCGTCAGCAGCACGGTCGAGAGCGAGATCGCGAGCAGGTAGACGGGGAACGCCCAGATCAGGTCCATGATCCGCGAGAGGACCGTGTCGGACCAGCCGCGGAAGAACCCCGCCATCAGCGCGAATAGGAGCGCGGCGAGCGAGCAGATCACGGCCGAGCCGATGCCCACGATTAACGATGCGCGGCCGCCGTAGAGCAGGCGCGCCATCACGTCGCGCCCCTGCTGGTCGGCACCGAGAAGGTAGTTCGAATGCCAGGTCGGGCCGATCGGCGTCTCTCCGAGGCCGAGGCCGGCGCCGCCCTGCTGGATCACCTCGACCTGCTTACCGTCGATCTCGGTCGTGCCGGAGAGGTTCGAGACGAACGGATCCGTGTGCGCGACGTGGTGCGCGTACACCGGCGCCAGGAAACTGAGCACGACGATCAGCACGAACAGGCCGAGCGCCGCCATGGCGATCCGGTTCCGGACGAGCCGGCGCCCGGCGATCGCCCAGGGGCTCCTCCCGGAGATCTCCCTGATGCTCTCGCCGGGCGCGAGCCTGAGTTCGGGCTCCGGCTCGTACGCGAACTCAGCCACTGCTGGAGAGCCCGTCCCCTACTTCACCGACGCCTGGGAGAGCAGGAAGTACCACTGCGGGCTGAACTGGTAGCCCTTGACGCGGCTCGAGAGCACGTCGATGTACTTCGGGTTGAACATCGACACCCACGGCGCCTGGTCGGTCACCCCCTTGTCGACGCTGGCCCACAGCTTATTGGCCGCCGCGGGGTCGGTGATGCCCGTCGCTCCGGCCTGATCCATCTTCGCCTGAAGGTTCTTGTTGCAGAACTCGGCGATGTTCGGGCTCGAGTTGCTGCCCGGGTGGAACGAGCCGCAGCCGAGCAGGATGTTCAGGAAGTCCGAGGCCGCCGGGTAGTCCTGGTACCAGCTCGAGTACGCGAACTGCGGCTTGTTGTTCGAGTTCTGCGCGTACGGGTACTGGATGTCCGGGGACAGCGCCTGCAGCGTCGCCTTGTAGCCCAGGCTCTTCAGCAGCCCGACGAAGTACAGGCCGAGGTTCTTGTCGACCGTGTTCGTCGTCGTGTTGACCTTCACCGACGCTCCCTTGGTGCCCGACTGCTCGATGAGCTGCTTGGCCTTCTGCAGGTCGGGCGCCGTCCACTTGCCGCTGCCCGGGTTCTTTGTGTAGGGGCAGTACGCCACGTACCCCGGGAAGTTCGGCGGGAGGATCTGGCAAGTCGGCACGGCCAGCTTCGGGCCACCGTAGATCTTCACGAGCGCGTTGCGGTCGGTCGCGTAATTCACGCCCTGCCGCGCCTTCAGGTTGTTGAACGGTGGGATGCGCGTGTTGAACGCGAAGTACCAAACCGCCGTCAGCGGGTTGACGTGCACCCGGTCGGCGTACTTCGTGCTGAGCTCACCCAGCCGGTCGGCAGGCGGCTGGTCGAACATCCAGTCGGCCTGGTTGTTCTCGACCGACGTCACCTGCGCCTCCGGCTGCAGGCCGAACTTCTGCACGATCTCGTCCGGGTTGCCTTCCGGCTGCGCGTCCTTCGACCATTCCTTGAAGAAGGTGTTGCGCACCACCTTCATCTGCTTGGTCGGTGAGTACTGGACCCACTTGTACGGGCCAGTGCCCGGCGGCGGGATGTTCACGTTCGTGTCCGGGGTGTCCTTCGGGAGGATGAACGCGAACGGTACCGCGAGCTTGTCGAGAAACTCGGGGTCCGCCGTTGTCAAGTTGAAGGTGACCTTGTTGCCGTTGACCACGACGCCCTTCGACAGGCTGCAGGTCTTCGGCGTCTTGATGCACGCATCTGCGCCCTCGATGACGTTGTACCAGGTGCCCGCGTTCGGGCTGTTGCCGATCTTGAACAGTCGCTCGAAAGTCGCCTTCACATCCGCGCCCGTAAGCGTCTTCCCGTTCGAGAACTTGATCCCCTTGCGAAGCGTGAACGTCCACGTCTTGCCGTCGTTCGTGGGCTTCGGGATCGACGTTGCGAGGTCGGGCACCTTCTTCGTGCCTTCCGCGCCACCCACTCGCTTGAAGGCGATAAGGCCGTCATGCGTGAAGATCAGCCACTGCCATTCCTGCAGCGTGTAGTTGACCTGCGGGTCCGGTGACCCAGATGGCGCCGCGGCCGCGACGGTCTCGAGGATCCCTCCCTTCGCGCCACCGCTAGACGCCGCAGTCGTGGTGGAGTTCTTGTTCGAGCCGCCGCCGCCGCAACCCGCTGCAACGAGCGCGAGGGCGAGCAACGCGAAGGAGAAACCGACGTACCAGCGCTTCACCAGGATCACTCCTCCCGGTCGGTGTTCCCTGCCCGTTTAAGTACGGACGCTGGGCGAGGTCCGGATGTTAGTGGAGTGCCCTGGCGCTGAGTCGCAGGTGCCGTCGAGCGGCGGTCAGGCGGCGACTGTCTGAAGCTCGCGCAGTGCGGCGAGCCGGGCCAGCGCCTGGCCCTCGAGCTGCCGGACGCGCTCCCGCGTCAGGTCGAGTTCGTGCCCGATCGCCTCGAGCGTCCAGGGCTCGCCTTCGAAGCCGAAGCGGAGCTCGAGAATACGCCGTTCCCGCTCGGGCAGCGCGTCGAGGGCTCGCCTCACACCCTGGCGGCGGAGCGCCTCCTCGGCCTCCTCGAATGGGTCGGCCGCCTCGCGGTCGGCGAAGAGGTCGCCGAGCTCCCCCTCGTCGTCCGCGCCGACAGTCTGGTTCAGCGAGACCGAGGCCTGCGCGGCGCCGAGCGCCTCGTCGACGTGCTGGATCGGAAGACCGGTCGCCTCGGCAAGCTCCTCCTTCGTCGCCTCGCGGCCGAGCTCGACTTCGAGCCGGCGCGCGGCACGGCCGAGCTTCTGCTGCCGCTCGACGACGTGGACAGGCACGCGGATCGTGCGCGCGTGGTTTGCGACAGCGCGCTGCACCGACTGACGGATCCACCAGGTCGCGTACGTGGAGAACTTGTAGCCGCGTCGCCAATCGAACTTCTCGACCGCCCGGTTGAGGCCGAGCGTGCCCTCCTGGATCAGATCCAGGAACGGGACGCCGAGGCCGCGGTAGCCCTTCGCGATCGAGACCACGAGTCGCAAATTCGATTCGATCATCCGGCGCTTGGCGGTGAGGTCGCCGCGCTCGATCGCTTTCGCGAGCATGACCTCCTCGGCTGCGGTCAGCAGCTTGTGCCGACCGATGTCGGCGAGGAAGAGCTGCAGGCTGTCGGCGGCGCCCACGAGCGGCTGCGCGGCCTGCTGCTGGGCGGCCTCGGCAGCGGCGGCCTCGCGCGCCTTCTGGGCCTCCTCTTCCGGCTCCGACGCCGGCTCGCCCACCTCGAGACCGATCGCCTCGAGCTCGCGCGTCAGCTGCTCGACCTCGTCGTCGGCGAGGTCGTGCTCCAGCGCGAAGGCCTCCAGCTCCGTCGGCAGAACGAAGCCGCGCTCTTCGGCGCCTTCGAGCAGCGCGCGCGCAGGCTCGGTCTCCAGCAGTTCCTGAAGTTGGTGCTGAGTCACTTTCTCCTCGCGGGTGTTAGACGACGTACCTGCCCCGATCTTTCGCACTGTAGGGGGATTGTCCTCGGCTGACCAGGGGGATCCGGTGGCGTGATCACCCCAGCAGACGCAACGTGGTGCTGCCTTTGGTTATTCCGCGACAGCGGCCTCTTTGGTTTGCGCTCTTGCCGGGAAGTCGAACTCCACTTTGCCCTCACCGTTCAAGACGAGACGAGCGCGAAAAGGTTTGCCCGCGCGCGACTTGAAGCCGGAGATGACCTCCTTCGTTCGACCTTCCTCGAGCAGCTGCCGAGCGAGCTCCGGAGTGATCGTCCGGCCGGCCACGCGCTTCCAGATAACGAAGCCGCAGCCGGTCTCCTCGCGGCTCTTCCAGCTCGTGCAGCCGTAGGCCTTCGAGTTCTCCCTGATGATCTCGCCGGTCTCGGCGCCGCAGCGCGGGCAAAGGCCGAGCTCGACCCGCTCGGGGCGCAGCTTCTCCTTGTCGAGCTCCGCGATCTTCTCGACGGTCGCGCGCGTGAACTCGGCGATGTCGTCGATGAACTTGCCGCGGTCGTCGGTGCCGTGCTCGATGTCAGTGAGGCGCTTCTCCCAGTTGCCGGTGAGCTCCGGCGAGGTGAGCGGGTGCTCCTCGAGCATTGTGATCACCTGGAGGCCCTTCGGCGTCGGAGTGAGGTCCTTGCCGGCGCGCTCGATGTACTCGCGCCGGATCAGCGTCTCGATCGTCTCCGCCCGCGTGGCCGGGGTGCCGAGGCCGCTCTCCTTCATCGCCTCACGGAGCTCCTCGTCGTCGATCAGCTTGCCAGCGGTCTCCATCGCGGAGAGCAGCGTCGCCTCGGTGTAGCGCGGCGGCGGCTTCGTCTCCTTGGCCTCGACCTCGGCGCTCGCGCACTTGACGGTCTGGCCCTGCTCGAGCGGGGGCAGCTCGGCCGACTCGTTCTCGCCTTCCTCATCCTGGCGCTGCTGCTGTGCGTCGGCATCGGAGAGCAGCCCGTAGACGCCGCGCCAACCCGCCTCGAGGGTGACCTTGCCGCGTGAGCGGAAGCGCTCCTCCTCGACGAGCGTGACGACCGTCGTCCGCGCGTAGCGCGCCGGCGGATGGAACACCGCCAGGAAGCGGCGGGCGATCAGGTCGAAGATACGGCGCTCGTCCGGCGAGAAGCGCGAGACTTCGTGCTCGACGTCGGTCGGGATGATCGCGTGGTGGTCGTCGACCTTCGAGTCGTTGACGACACGAGCGAGCGGCAGCTGCTGCAACCCGAGCACGTAGCGCGCGGCCGCGGCGTACTCGCCGATCGGTTGCAGCGTCGCGGCCGTCGGCTTCAGCTGCGGGACGAGGTCGCCCGAGAGCCAGCGCGAGCTCGTGCGCGGATAGGTGATGGCTTTCTTGTCCTCGTAGAGCGACTGCGCTACCTGGAGGGTGCGGCGCGCGGAGAAGCCGAAGCGGCGGTTCGCATCGCGCTGGAGCGAGGTGAGGTCGTAGAGCAGCGGCGCGCGCTCGGACTGCTCCTTGCGCTCAACAGACTCGACCGTGCCGTCCTTGCCCGAGACCTTGGCGGCGATCTCCTCGGCCCGCTTCGCCTCCTTCAGGCGCGTCTCGTCGCCCTCGAACCAGAGGCCCTGGTAGCGAGGGTCGAACTCGGCGTGCACGAGCCAGTACGGCTCGGGGACGAACGCCTGGATCTCACGCTCGCGCTTCACGAGCAGCGCCAGCGTCGGCGTCTGGACCCGTCCGAGCGACACGACGCCGCCGACCCAGGCACGGCCACGGATCGTCGCGGCGCGGGTGGCGTTCATCCCGACGAGCCAGTCGGCCTCGGAGCGCGAGCGCGCGGCCGCCTCGAGCTGGCGCAGCTGCTCGCCGGGGCGGAGGTGCTCGAAGCCCTCCTTGATCGCGGTCTTCGTCAGCGAGTTGATCCAGAGGCGCTCGACCGGCTTGTCAACCCCTGACGTCTCGTAGATGTAGGCGAAGATCAGCTCGCCCTCGCGGCCGGCGTCGCACGCATTGACGACCTTGTCGACGTCGTCGCGCTGCAGCAGCTTGTGGATCACCTTCAGCTGCTTCTCCGCCTTCTTGTCACGCGCGTGTAGTCGAAACTCGTCGGGGATGATCGGCAGGTCGTCCATCCGCCACTTCTTGAAGCGCTCGTCGTACTCCTCGGGGGCGATGAGCTCGACGAGGTGTCCGACGGCGAACGTGATCACCGTGTCCTCGGACTCGTAGTAGCTCTCGTGGTTCTCGAATGTGCCGGGAAGCGCATCGGTCAGGTCGCGGGCGACCGAAGGCTTCTCGGCGATAATCAGGGTCTTCACGCGGTCCACCTTAGCGAACGCCCTGCGCACCACCCTAGTGGCCGAAAACGCGCATGACTCCTACGGAAATGTGACGATTGCGCATCCATGAGCTCGCCTCTCTATCGCATCATCGGGACACTCAGCATCCCGGTCGTGAAGGGCCTGTACCGGCTTCGTGTGCGAGGGCTCGAGAACGTGCCCGAGGGCGGCTTCGTGCTCGCAGCGAACCACACGTCGAACTTCGATCCTTGGCCGTTGGGGATCCCGTTCCTCCCTGACCGGCAACTCCGCTTCATGGCGAAAGCGGAGCTTTTCAACCCGGTGCTGGCCCCGTTCCTGCGCGCGGGCGGCGCCTTCAAGGTGCGCCGCGGCGAGGGAGACGTCGAAGCGATGCGGACGGCGGCCGAGCTCGTCCGCGAGGGCGAGATCGTGGTCATGTTCCCGGAGGGGACGCGGCAGACGAAGGGGCTCGTGAAGCGGCACACGCCGCGGCAGCACACCGGCGCAGCCCGGATCGCGCTGACCGCGAAGGCTCCCCTCGTCCCGGCCGCGATCGGCGGCACCGACCGCCTCCTGCGCCTCGGGCCGCTGCGGGTCGCGTACGGTCCGCCGATCGATCTCTCCGACCTCGACGGCCAGGACATCAAGACCGCTGCCAAGCTCGCCACCGAGCGGCTGATGGCGACGATCGACGAGCTCAAGGCGACGCTGTGAAGCCACTGCTCGTGGTCGACGGCGACTCGCTCGCGCACCGCGCCTACCACGCGATGCCGAAATCGATCCGCCTCAACGGCGTGCTCGGCTTCGCGAACATGCTGCTGCGACTGTGGGAGAACGAGCAGCCGCGCGCGGTGCTCGTCGGCTGGGACACCTACGAGATCCCGACCTACCGGCACAAGGAGTTCGAGCCGTACCAGAGCGGCCGCGTCTTTGAGGAGTCGCTGCTCGAGCAGCTGCCGATGATGGTGCGACTCATCTCGGCAATGGGCTTCGCGTACGCGAAGGAGGGCGGCTACGAAGCCGACGACTTCCTCGGCGCCGCGGTGGCCTTCGAGGAGGGACGAGGCGGAGAGGCGCTCGTCGCGACCTCGGACCGCGACCTCTTCCAGCTCGCCAGCGACCGGACGACGATCCTGCAGCCCGTGCGAGGCGTCTCGGAGCTCGCGCGCATCGGGCCGCCGGAGGTCGTCGAGCGGTACGGCGTAGAGCCGGCGCAGGTGCCCGACTTCATCGCGCTTCGGGGCGACCCCTCCGACAAGCTCCCGGGCGCCGCGGGGGTCGGGCCGAAGAAGGCCGCCGACGTGCTGCGGGAATACCCCTCGCTCGAGGCCGCTCTCGAGGCGGGCCGCTTCTCCGCGGAGGCGGAGGATCTTCGGCTCTACCGGCGAATTGCGACCGTGGACGCCTCTGCCCCACTCCCTCCCCTCGAAGACCAGGACCCAACGTGGGCAGAGGCGTCCGCTCTTGCGCGAGAGTGGGACCTGAACGGCCTCGCCGACCGGTTGGCAAAGTTGGCGGCCTGATGGACGCGTGGCTGAGCGAGGCTCGTGCTGCGGTCGCCGCTGCGGCCGGCGTACCGCCCGAGGAGCTGGAGCTCTCCGACGAGGACGCGGCGACGCTGCTCGACCTCGCGCGGATTGCGGCGCACGACTCTGGTGAGCGGACGAACGCGCCCTTGCTCTGCTACCTCGTGGGCCGGGCGCAGCGCGGCGACGACCTCGACTCGCTCGCGGATGCGGTCCGACGGAGTACGTAAGCCACGCAGCGCTTGCCGAGCTGCACCCTACGGAGCCGCACGTCGAGGTGCGCGAGCGGCTGCTGGTGCTGCTCGACGCCTTCGAGGTGGTCGAGGGCAGCCCCGCCTCGCGCGAGCAAGTAGAGCGCGTGCACACACCCGCGTACCTCGACCGCTTGGAGGCGATCGAGGTGCCGACCCTGCTCGACCCCGACACCGTCGCGTCGGAGACGAGCTACGAGGCGGCGCTGCTCGCTGCCGGCTGCTCGCTCGGCGCCGTCGACCGCGGCGGGTTCGCGCTCGTGCGCCCGCCCGGCCACCATGCGCCTCCCGGCCGCGCGATGGGCTTTTGCCTCGTCGACAACGTCGCGGTCGCCGCGCGCTACGCGCAGGCGGAGCTGGGCATCGAACGGGTGGCGATCGTCGACTGGGACGTGCACCACGGAAACGGCACGCAGGACATTTTCTGGGACGACGATTCGGTGCTCTTCGTGTCGCTGCACCAGTGGCCGTTCTACCCGGGCACCGGCGGACCCGGCGAGGAGAACGAGACAACGGTGAACGTGCCGCTGCCCGCCGGCTCGGGCGACGAGGAGTACCTGCGGGCGTTCACCGAGCGCGTCGAGCCGGCGGTGCGCGCGTTCGAGCCCGAGCTGGTGCTCGTGTCGGCGGGCTTCGACGCGCACGTGGACGATCCGCTCGCCGGGATGCGCGTGACGCGCGATGGCTTCCGCGAGCTGGCGCGCCGGTCAGCTGCGCTGGCGCCGCGCGTCGCCGCCGTGCTCGAGGGCGGCTACGACCCGCGCACGCTGCCGTCCCTCGTCGAGGCGGCGCGAGAAGGCTTCACGGAATGAGAACGGCCGGCCCGTGGGGCCGGCCGTAATACGCCGAGGGAAGCACAGAGCCACCGCGCTCCGACACCCAAGGAGACCGGTGTCGCGCTAAGTATCGGCGCGCAACGGCCGCGAGCGTGGGTGATTCCCATCCCCCACGGTGGGTGATTCTCTACGCCGCGCGGGCGGTTGCGAGCGCGTCCAGGGCCTCGCGGCGCGAGGAGACGTTCAGCTTTCGCAGGAGGCTCTTCACGTGCGAGCGGACGGTGTGCTCGGAGATGAAGAGCCGCGCCGCGATCTCGTCGGTGCCGAGGTGCTCGTCCAGCAGGAGCAGCACCTCGAGCTCCCGCGCGCTGAGCGACCGGGCGATCTCTTCCGGGACGCCGCGGCCGGCGCCGCCCTCGCGCACCTGCTCCAGCAGGCGTCGCGCGACCTCGCCCGACAACGCGGCCTCGCCCTGTGCGACCCCACGAAGGAACTCCGCGATCCGCTCCGGTGGCTCGCTCTTCAGCAGGTAGCCGGCCGCCCCGGCCCGGATCGCCGCGAGCAGGTTCTCCTCGGTCCCCGACGCCGTCAGGACGACGACCTCCGTCTCCGGCGCTGCCTCGCGGATGCGCGGCAACGCCTGTAGGCCGTCCATCCCGGGCATCGAGAGGTCGAGCAACACGAGGTCCGGCCGCAGCCGCCGCGCGACCTCGATCGCCTCCGCGCCGTCGGCCGCCTCACCGGCAACCGAGAAGCCGTGGCCCTCGAGCAGCGAGGACAGCGCGGCGCGCGTGATCGGGTGGTCGTCCACGAGCAGGATCCGCATGCGCCCCTTATCGGCAGGGCCCCGTCTGCCGACAAGGGCCTTGTGCGGCAGGACAACCGGGACGACTACCAGGCCTGGCTCTGGAGCACGGTGCTCCTGATCTGGCTGCTCGGGGCTGCCCTCGCGCTCTTCGTCGCCTACCCCAGCCTGCGCACCAGCTACTCCCTGCCACAGGCGCGGCTCGTGTTCGACACGGTGGTGATGCTCGCGGCCGCGATCGTGGCCGTGCTCGCGGGGATTCGGTTCTCGGTCGACGGCCGGCGCCTCGACCTTCTGCTCTGCGGCGGCTTCAGCGCGGCTTCGGCGTCGATGCTCATCTTCTCGATCGCCCCGGTGGTCGGCGGGCACCCGCTCCATCCCGTCGCGGCCTGGGCCGGCATCGGTGGGCGGCTGTTCGCCTGGGTGCTGATCGCGGCGGCGCCGTTCACGACCCGCCGCTCGAGCGCCCGCGGCCGCGCCCTCGGGGAGATGCTGCTCGGCGTCGCGATCGTGCTCGCGCTCTGCTGGGGCATCGCGAGCAAGGCCGGCTCGGCCCTGCCGCCGCTCTACAGCGCCGACAGTCACGACCAGCCGCTGCTCCTGACCGGCGCGCTCGCGGTGCGCGCGCTGCTCTCGCTCGTGGCGATGGTCGGGTTCGGGCTCCGGTTCCGGGCCCGCGGCAACGACCTCGACCGCTGGCTCTGCCTGGGCGCGACGCTGGCGCTCTTCGCCGAGCTCAACTACGTCTTCACGCCGAAGCTCGCGAGCGGCTACGTCTCGCAGGGCGACTTCCTGCGCCTGCTCTCGTACGGGGTACTGCTCGTCGGCGTGTGGCGTGCGATCCGCCACGCCGAGTTCGGCCGCGCGGTCGCGGAGGAGCGGGCCCGCGTCGCGCGCGAGATCCACGACGGGCTCGCGCAGTACCTCTTCGCCGTCTCGACGCATGCGGCGATGCTCGAGAGCGGTGCCGACCCGAAGAAGACGCTCGCGCAGCTGAAGGAGGCCGCCGCTGCTGCGCAACAGGAGGCGCGCTTCGCGGTGCTCGCGCTCTCGTCCGCGGGTGGCTCGGCGCCGTTCGACTCCGCTTTGCGCCGCTACGTCGACTTCCTCACCGCCGACGGCGAGCTCGAGGTGGATCTCGAGATCCAGGACGGGATCCGGCTCGCCCCCGACGAGCAGATCGAGGTCTTCCGCATCGTCCAGGAAGGGCTCGCGAACGCACGCAAGCATGCCGGCGCCCGCACCGCGGAGGTGCGGATCGAGGAGCGGGCCGGCGAGCGCTTCGTGACCGTCATCGATGACGGCTCCGGTTTCGACCAGGGCGACATCGCCCCCGGACAGGGCCTGAAGAACATGCGCTCGCGGGCGGCCTCGATCGGCGGCGGGTTCCGCCTCGTCTCGTCGCCCGGCCGCGGGACGGCGCTCGAGGTCGTCCTCCGAGCGTAGGGGGTACCTAACCCTGTGTGCTAATCGCCAGCGTCGCGGCTTCGGCCTTGGCGCTGGCGGGGGCGCCGCCCGCCCAGGCACCACTGACGGCCGCGCTCCCGCCACGAAGCGCCTGCCCTGGCCAGTCATCGGTCGCGGCTCCGCCCGCAGTCCAGCTCCGGGCGATGCGCTGCCTTATCAACCTCACGCGCGGGCGCGCTGGCCTGGCGACGCTCCACCGGAGCCCGCAGCTCGACCGCTCCGCAACGCTGCGCGCCCGTGACATCAGGCGCTGCGAGGACTTCTCGCACACCCCGTGCGGCCAGCCGTTCATCACCGTCTTCACCATCGTCCACTACTTCACGGGCGCGGCGGCGGTCGGGGAGAACCTCGAGTGGGGCCAGGGCCGCCTGGGCACCGCCCGCTCAGCCGTGGCGCACTGGCTCGCGTCTCCGCCGCACCGCGAGATCCTCTACACGGGCAAGTGGCGCGACCTCGGAATCGCCCGGATCCACGGCACGCTCTTCGGGCGGCCCAACGTCACACTCTGGGTGGCCCAGTTCGGCCGCCGCTCGTAGCGAGCCTGCTACCAGTCCTCGTCGGAGTAGAAGCGCGGCCAGACGTCGCCGGTCCGCTCGCGCAGCGTCTCGATCTCCTCGGGCGTCAGCTCTTCGCGCCACCGGCCGAGGCTCGCAGCACTGTCGAGCTCGACAGCGTGCGGGGTCGCCGGCGCCGAGGGGTTGCCCGACGCGCTCGAGCGCTCGATCTCCGCACGCGCGTTCTCGGTCAGCTCGAGGCCGAGCCGTTCGTAGAGCCGCCCGAAGCTCGCGCCCGGCTCGAGCGAGACGTCCTCGTGCCGGAGGAAGACCCAGTCCTCGTGGCACTCGCGGTACGAGGAGACCGCGTTGTAGAGCAGCCGCCAGAGCAGCGCAGCCTGCGCGAGGAGGTCGCCCGGCTCACG
>JBEVNN010000090.1:0-3729 GCA_040508095.1 Gaiellaceae bacterium | reverse complement strand
TTCCTTCACCTGCGAGTAAGGCGTCGGCTTCGCGGGCGTGCCGGCCTTGATCGGCCCGAGCGCCTCGATGATGTGCCAACCGAACTGCGAGTGCACAGGCTTCGAGATCGTGTTGGCCGGGATCGAGAACGCGACCTTCTCGAACTCGGGCACGAGCCGGCCCTTGACCGCGGTGCCCGGGGGCAACTTGCCGCCGTTCTGGGCCGACGAGGTGTCGGTCGAGTATTTCTTCGCGAGCTGGGCGAACTTGCCCGGGTTCTTCTGCAGCTGCGAGTAGAGGACGTCGGCCTTCGCCTTCGACTTCACAAGGATGTGGCGGACGTCGCGGCTCTCGGGCTGCGCAGGCGTCTCGTACTGCTTCTTGTTCTTGTCGTAGTAGGCCTTGACGTCGTCGTCGCTGACCTTGACGTCGCTCGTGACCTTCTCGAAGACCTTTTCGCGGACCAACTGGAGCTTGATCCCCTGGCGCACTTCCTCGTCGCTGAACCCCTGCTGCTTCAACGCGTCCTGATAGCGCTTGTCCATCTGGGCCTGCGTCGCCTTCTTCTGGCCCGCCGGGTTGCCGTAGTACTGCTCCTTGATCTGCTGCAGCCGCGCGTCGATGTCCTTGTCGCTGACCTTGGCGTCGAGGTTGTCGGCCTCCTGCTGGTACTCGCTGCTCTGGATCAGGAACTGCGTCGCGTTGGCCTTGAGGTTCGCGAGGTCGACCGAGCCCGGCTTCGGGAAGGCCCGGTTCGTCGCCTTGAAGTTCCGGCGGGTCTGCTCGATCAGCGCGTCCCAGTCGGATTTCGAGATCTGCTGGTCGCCGACGACCGCAACCGAATCGTTGGACACCTCCTGCGCGCCGCTGCTGCCGCAGGCGGCAGCCAGCAGCGCAACGGCCGTACAGAGTGCAATCAGGATGACCCGCTGTCTCATGGAAAAAGCGCCGTCAGCAGCAGTTTTGCTCACGCTGCCCGGCGCGCGGCGAGTATAGCATCGACCAGGCGCACCCCTGACGAAAATTCATCTGAACGCAACGAAACCTCGCGGCGGGCGGTCGTGTACACCGCCGTGTCGAGCTCGCCGCGCAGCGCGCGGAGCTCGCCGGAGCCAAGTAGCAGCGGCCCGACCGTGGTCCTGCCGCCTCTGAAGACGAGGTAGTCCGCGCCCGCCTGGGCGAGCTTCAGCTTCGCCTCCTGGATCGCGAACAGGTTCTCGACCGGCTCGGGCAGCGGGCCGTAGCGATCCTCCGTCGCGGCCTGGAGCTCCCGCAGCTCGTCCTCTGTCTCGGTCAGCGCGAGCCGCCGGTGCAGGTCGATCTTCAGCGCCTCGGCCTCGATGTACGGCGCCGGCACGTACGCGTCGACGCTGGCCTCGACCCGCACCGGGCGCGTCGCCGGCCGCCGCTCGCCCGAGAGCTCCGCCACCGCTTCGGCGAGCAGCTCGACATAGAGCTCGAACCCGAGCGCCGCCACGTGGCCCGACTGCTCTGCACCGAGCAGGTCGCCGGCGCCGCGGATCTCGAGGTCGCGCATCGCAATCGCGAAACCGGCCCCGAGCTCGGTGTGGTCGGCGAGCGTCGCCAGCCGCGCCCGCGCCTCCTGGGTCAGCTCGCGCGAGTCCGGATAGAAGAGGTACGCGTGGGCGAGAACGTCCGAGCGGCCCACGCGCCCACGAATCTGGTAGAGCTGGGCCAGCCCGAGCGTGTCCGCCCGCTCGACGATGAGCGTGTTCGCCTGGGGGATGTCGAGGCCCGACTCGATGATCGTCGTCGAGACGAGCACGTCCGCGTCGCCGCGCAGGAACGTGTGCATCTTCTCCTCCAGCTCGCGCTCGCGCATCTGGCCGTGCCCGATGAGCACGCGCAGGCCCGGGCAGAGCTGCTGGATCTTCGCCGCCGCCTCCTCGATCGTCTCTACCCGGTTGTGCAGGTAGAAGCTCTGGCCTCCACGTTCGTGCTCCCGCTCCAGCGCCGCCTTCACCAGCTCTTCGTCGTACTCCCCCACGTAGGTTCGGATCGGCCGGCGGCCCTCCGGAGGAGTCTCGATCACGGAGATGTCGCGCAGGCCCGAGAGCGACATATGTAGCGTCCGCGGGATCGGCGTGGCGCTCAGCGAGAGCACGTCGACCTCCAGGCGCAGCGCGCGCAGCAGCTCCTTCTGCGCGACGCCAAAGCGCTGCTCCTCGTCGACGATCACGAGGCCGAGCTCCTTGGGGATCACGTCGCGGCTGAGGACGCGGTGCGTCCCGATCAGCACGTCGACCTTGCCGGCCTCGAAGTCGGCGACCACCTGCCTCTGTTCCTTCGGGCTGCGGAAGCGGGAGATCATCTCGACCCGCACCGGGAAGTCGCGATAGCGCTCGCGGAAGGTGTGCCAGTGCTGCTCGGCGAGGACCGTGGTGGGGACGAGCATCAGCGTCTGCTTGCCATTCACCGCGACGGCGAAGGCCGCGCGCACCGCCACCTCGGTCTTGCCGAACCCCACGTCGCCGCAGACGAGCCGGTCCATCGGCCGCGGCGCCTCGAGGTCCTCCTTCACCGCCTCGATCGCGGTGCGCTGGTCCTCCGTCTCGCGGTACGGGAACTCCGCCTCGAGCCGCTCGAGCCACTCGTTCTCGAGCTCGTACGCGACCCCGGGCGCCTGCTGCCGCCGCGCGTAGAGCGCGAGCAGCTCGCCTGCCAGCTCGCGCAGGCTCGTCCGCGCGCGGCTCTTCAGGTTCTGCCACGCCTTGCCACCGAGCTTGCTCAGCGCCGGGGCGGTGCCGTCGGCGCCGATGTACTTCGAGACCTTGCCGATCTGCTCATGCGGCACGTACAGGCGGTCGTCGCCGCGGAAGCCGACGAAGAGGTAGTCGCGGGTGACCTCGGCCACGGTCTTCGTCTCGAAGCCGAGCAGCTTCCCGATCCCGTGGTCCTCGTGAACGACGAAGTCGCCGGTGCGCAGGTCGGCGAAGCTCTGCAGCGCCCGCCCGGCCGGCGCGGCCCGGGTGCGCGCGCGCTTGCGGAAGACCTGGGTGTCCGGCAGCAGGACGAGGCCGAGGTCGCGCCAGACGAAGCCGCGCCGCGCGGGCGAGACGGCGAAGAAGAGCTCCGGCTCGTCGGGGAGCCGGTCGCCCGGCTCGAGGATTCTCGGCTCGACGCGTCGCAGCAGGTTCGCCGTGCGCAGCGCCTCGCCGCGGTGCGGGAAGGCGACGACAACGCGGTTGCCGGCACGGACGAACCCGGCAAGCTCGGTCTCGGCCTCGGCCAGGCCGCGCGCCGCGACGGCGGGCCGCTGAGCCTCGAAGGAGAAGGCCTGGCCGCGCGGGAACGGCTCGAGCTCCGCGGCGCCCGCGAGCGGCAGCTCCTCCCCGAACTCCTCGCGCCACGCCTCGCGAACGTCGTCCGGCTCCCAGACCAGGTCTGGCGCACGATCGAGCGGCGGGACGAGGTCGCCCGGGATGGGCGGCGGCTCGTCGTCGTCGCGGAGGGTCGGCTCTGCCAGGTCGGCTCGGCGCTCGGCCGCGGGGTAGACGACGGCGCCGTCCACGTCGTGCAGCGCACGCTGGGTGAACGGCGAGAACGCGCGCACCGCTTCGATCTCGTCGCCGAAGAATTCGATCCGCAGCGGCTCGCGCCCCGTCGTCGGGAAAACGTCGATCAGTCCGCCGCGGACGGCGAACTGGCCCCGCTCCTGGACGCGGTCGACCCGCTCGTAGCCGGCGAGGGCGAGGCGCTCCGCTAGCGCCTCCAGGCCGGGCGAGTCG
>JBEVNN010000185.1:0-4069 GCA_040508095.1 Gaiellaceae bacterium | reverse complement strand
CAGCCATGCGCAGCACGAGGTCGCGTGTGACGTCGTCCTGGTTGATCGCCTCGAAGGATTCGAGGTTGTCGTGGAGGGGTTGCAGCATTCAGAAGGTTCAACGGCCCTCCGCCGCCACCGGTTACGGGCTACGCGAGACGTTCGAGCGCTTCGGCGAGCTCGGCGAGCTCGGTCTCGTCCGTGAAGGCGATCTCCAGGCGCCCGGAGGCGACGCGGGCCGGGAAGCCGGTCACGCGTTCGGCCGCCTTGCACACGCGCTTGGCGAGCGCCGGGTCGACCTTCGGCTCCTTGCGAGGCTTCGTCCTGGCCCCGGCCCAGCGGGCTGCGCGTTCGGCCGCACGCACCGATATCCCCCGGCGCACGATCTGGCGGGCGAGGCGCCGCCGGCCCTCGTGGTCGGGGACGGCGAGCACCGCGCGTGCGTGCCCCTCGGTCAGGTCGCCGCGCTCGACGAGGCCGAGCACATCGTCGGGAAGCTCGAGCAGGCGCAAGCGGTTCGACACGGTCGGCTTCGCCTTGCCCACGCGCTCGGCGAGGTCACCGAGGGAGAGCTCGAACTCGTCCAACAGCAGCGCGTAGGCCCGCGCTTCCTCGACCGCCGAGAGCTCCTCGCGCGCGACGTTCTCGACGAGGCCGAGGAGCAGCGTGTCGCGGTCGTCGGCCTCGCGCACGAGCGCGGGCACCGTTGGCAGCCCGGCTTCCCGCGCTGCGCGCCAGCGGCGCTCGCCGGCGATCAGCTCGAACCCGCCGGCCTCGCGCGGCCGCACGACCACCGGCTGCACGAGCCCCTGGGCCCGAATCGAGTCCGCGAGGGCCGAGGTCGACTCATGGTCGAAGCGCTTCCGCGGCTGGCGCGGGTTCGCGTGGATCGTCTCGAGTGGCAGGTGCGCGAGCTCCGGCTCACCCGGTCCGCCGACGAGCAGCTCGAGCCCGCGGCCCAGGCCGCGCCGTTTCTCAGGAGCGGCCGACAAGTTCCATCGCCACCTTCCAGTAGGCGTCGGCGCCAGCCGACGCGCGGTCATAGGCCGTGACGGGCAAGCCGTGGCTCGGTGCCTCCGCGACGCGCACCGAACGGGGCACCGACGCGCGGAAGACGAGCTCGCCGAAATGCCGGCGCACCTCGGCGGCAACGTCGGCTGCGAGCCGTGTGCGCCGGTCGACCATCGTCAGCAGGACGCCGCCGAGCGCGAGTCTCGGGTTCAGCCGCGATCGCACGAGCTCGACCGACCCCACCAGCTGCGCCAACCCCTCGAGCGCGTAGTACTCGGCCTGCACCGGCACGAGCACGCGATCAGCGGCTGCGAGGGCATTGACCGTGAGCGGGCCCAGCGAGGGCGGGCAGTCGACGAACACGAACGCGTAGTCGTCCGTTGCGCTGGTGAGCGCGTCGGCCAGGTAGCGCTCCCCGTCGCCGCGGCGCGAGAGCTCCACCGCAGCACCTGCCAGCTCGGCCTTCGCCGGCACCAGGTCGAGGCGTGCGAAGCGCGTCGACCTGGCGAGCTGCGGGAGCGGAATCCCGTCGAGCAGGTCGAGGGACGAGCTTCCGTTTGCGCGCTCGCCCAGCCCGGAAGTGGCGTTCGCCTGCGGGTCGAGGTCGACCACGAGCGTGCGCTCACCGGCCTCGGCAAGGCAGGCGGCGAGGTTGATCGTGGTCGTCGTCTTGCCGACGCCGCCCTTCTGGTTGGCAAGCGCATAGACCCGGCCGGGCATGCGTCCACGCTAGCTACGCCAGCGGACGTTTCCTGGCCACGCCCGGCCGCCTCGGAAAGCCCGGCGGAGTCGGCCCGAGCTTGCGCAGGACGAGCAGCCCACGCGGTGACTCTTCGAGCTCTGCGGCGAGCTGCTCCGCCACGAGCGCGACCCGGCCGGCCTGCGCCGTCGGACCGACGTAGAGCACCACGGCGCCTCCGGGCTCGACGAGCGGGAGGCACCACTCGGCCGCCACAGGCGGCGGTGCCAGCGCCTTTGCGACGGCGACGCCACACGAGTCAACCGGCTGCTCCTCCGCGCGGCCGCAGACGACACGCGCGTTCGGCAGCTCGCGGGCCCAGCGCTCGAGGAAGTCGCACTTCCGCCGAGTCGCCTCGAGCAACGTCACCTGACGATCGGGCAACGCCTGCGCGAGCGGGATCCCAGGCGCGCCTCCACCGGAGCCGACGTCGACGATCGGCCCGTCGAACCGCTGCACCACAGGTAGTGCGGCGAGACTCTCCTCGACGTGCACTCGCCGCGCCTCCTCGCCGGAGACGGCGGTCAGCCCTGGTGTCGCGACGAGATCGGCGAGCCAGCGATCGATCACACGGGGTCGATCACGACGAAGCGGTTCGGCTCGGTCCCCTCGCTGCGCGTGACGACGCCGGCGGTTTCCTTCAGCGCCAGGTGGACCACCTTGCGTTCGACCGCGGTCATCGGGTCGAGCTCCACCGACCGGGCCGAGGAGATAGCCCGCTCCGCGCTCCGGTTCGCCAGCGCCTCGAGCGTTGCCTCGCGCCGCGCGCGATATCCCGCAGCGTCGACCACCACCGCCTTGCGCTCGTCGCCGCGGCCGCGCCAGACCGCCGCGTTCGCGAGGTACTGGATCGCGTCGATCGTCTGGCCGTGCTTCCCGATCGCCAGCCCGAGCTCCCGCCCGACGATGGTCGCGGTCACCGTCTCGTCGGTCTCCACGATCTCGAGCCGCGCCTGTACACCAATCGCCTCGAGGATCCGCTCGACCACGTCCCGCACGTCGCTCGCCTGCTCGCTCTCGTCGACCGGCTCCGCCGGCGCAGGCTCGGCAACTGCCTCCGCGGCGACGGACGCGACCACTCTTGCCGGCGCGTAGCCGACACCGAGCAGCCCGCGCTCGCCCTCGGAGACGACCTGGAACTTGACCGCGGACTTGTCGATCCCGGGTTGCAGCTTCTCGAGCTCGCGCAGCGCCGCCCACTTTGCCTCGCCGACGGTCTCGCCCGTAGCTTCGACCTGCAAGGCCTCGGTCATCGCCGTGGTCTCGCCTTCTTTTTCTTCCGCTTGACGCGGCGCGGCTGCGAGGGGTCGTCCGGAACCGGCGCGGAGTCGGGCTTCTGCTCGGGCGCGACCGCGGGTGCAGGTGCCGCGACCTCCTTCGGCGGTGTGCGCGAGGAGCGGCGCTCGGGTGCCTGCGGGCGCGGCATCAGGCGCCGCGTGATCAGTCCCTGGCCGACCGTCCACAGGTTGGTCGTCATCCAGTAGAGGACGAGCCCGATCTTGAAGTTGATGATGAACGGGATGAACGCGATCGGGAGGATCAGCAGCATGATCCGCTGCGCGCGGTCCGCGGTCGCGGTCATGAAATAGCTCGAGGCCAGCTGGCTCGCCGCGTAAACCGCGACGAGGACCGGACCCCAGCCCTCGGACGCCTTGTCGGTGATGTTCCAGAGGCCGAGCCACATCAGGTTGTCGCCCGGCTGGTGCGGGAAGTTCTTCAGCACGAGGTAGAGCGCGATGAAGACCGGGAACTGCGCCAGCAGCGGCAGGCACGAGGAGGCCGGGTTGATGTTGTTCTCGCGGTAGAACTTCATCAGCTCTTCCTGCTGCCGCTTCTTGTCGGCCTTGTACTTCTTCTGGATCTCCTTCATCTGCGGCGCGTGCCGCTGGAGGTTCTGCATCGAGTGGATCTGCCGGACGGTCAGCGGGACGAGCAGGAGCCGGACGATCACCGTCAGCGCGACGATCGACCACGACCACGTCAGGCCGATCGCGCCGTGGGGGCCGAGCCACTCGAGGACGTTGCGGAGGAGGTCCTCGAGCGGGGTGAGGATGTGCGCGACGATCACCGGACGAGCCTCTGGTCGTGTGCGTAGTCGACGCCACCGCGGCTCCATGGGTTGCAGCGCAGGAGCCTCCAGCCGGCGAGAATCGAGCCGCGGACGAGCCCATACTGGCGCAGCGCGTCGAGCGCGTACTGCGAGCAGGTCGGGTGGTACTTGCAGGTTCCGGGCCGTGTGAACAGGCCGAAGGTCCACCGCCAGGCGTAGACGAGACCGAGCCCGAGGTAGGTCGGCGCGCGCAACGCGACTCTCAAAGCGTTACCTCAAGAATCGCGCTT
>JBEVNN010000158.1:0-6657 GCA_040508095.1 Gaiellaceae bacterium | reverse complement strand
CTCCTGGATCTCGGCGATCTTGTCCGGATCGGCCATCCGCGCGACACCGCCCTCGGCGCGGATGTCGGCCGGGACACGCTCCAGCGCCATCACCGCGACGGCGCCGGCGTCCTCCGCGATCCGCGCCTGCTCCGCGTCGGTGACGTCCATGATCACCCCGCCCTTGAGCATTTCGGCGAGGCCGCTCTTGACCCTCATCGTCCCGGTCTCGGCCATCGTCGCTGATTCTAGCCGCGCCCCTCCCCCCTCTTGCCAAAGCGCGCCGAGCGGACTACCGTCGAAGAGCGGCCCAGCCTCTGGGTGGGAGGAGGGCACCAGTGAACGCGACAGCAGCTGAGGGCGTCGAGGCGCCGAGAGAGCACGGGCTGATCAGTCGGCTCCGGCGGAAGCGCGCGGAGCGCTCCGTCTCGTTCCCGGAGCTCGTCTGGATCCACTACCTCCGCCAGAAGGACCTCGAGAGCTCCCGTCGGCCGTACACGGGCGCAGCCGAAGAGCGGTACCGAGACTTCGAGGCGCGCTTCGAGGCACAGCACGGGAAGATCGTCGCCGCGTACTGGTGCACGAACGAGGCGTCCGGGATCGTGCTCACGATCAAGCGGCGCCCGCTGCTGCTGGCCGACTCCGTGCGCCTGCACTGGGCGACGGACTGGTCGACCCGCGACAAGCCGAAGCTGATGACGTTGCTCTACGAGTGCGAGAGCCTCGCCGTGAAGATCCAGGAGGTGCTGCGCGACACGAGCCGCCGGCTCGCGGTCCAGTCGATCTTCAACGTGATCAGCTTCGTGCTCGGCTTTGCGGAGACGGAGCGTTCCCGCAACGAGCGAGCCGTCGCCAACGTCGCCGAGACGACACGGGCGCACCTGAAGGAGATCGAGAAGTACTACCGCAAGGCCGCCGCGCGCTCCGGGCAGATCGTCTACGTCGGCGGGGTGCTGCTCGGCATGGTCCCGATGGTCGTGCTCGCGTTCCTGGCCTGGCTCCTGATCGCCAACGCCAAAGACTTCAACAGCCCGGCCGGAATCGGGCTGCTCTGCTTCAGCGCAGGCGGCGTCGGCGCCATGGTCAGCGTCATGTCGCGGATGAGCACGGGTCGCGTGCAACTCGACTGGGAGTTCGGCAAGGACACGCTGCGCACGCTGGGCGCGCTGCGGCCGTTCGTCGGCGCGGTCTTCGGGCTGATCACCTTTCTCGCGCTGAAGAGCGGCATCGTCAACCTGACGGCAGGTGACGGCAGTTCGTACTACTACATCGTCTTCGCGTTCGTGGCCGGCTTCAGCGAGCGGTTCGCGCAGGACATGCTGCTGGGGGCGGCCGGGGACGAGACCGGCAGTAGCCGAAGGACGGCCGAGCAGCCGGACAGCGAGGCGCTCCCCGAGGAGATGACGTTCGACGCCGCCGCGGCTCCAGAGGCGGAGACCGGGACGACGACGGCAACCGGCCTCTGATGGCCGCGATCACGAACGCGCAGCGCCGCCGCTACGAGCTGCTCTACGAATCCTGCCTCTGCCGTCCGAAGCGCAAGGCTTCGGTCAACGCCCTGGCGAAGAAGATCCGGGCCAACCGCAAGCGCTACGAGAAGGTCGGCAAGGCGGTGGGCGTGCCGTGGTACGTGGTCGGGATCATTCACTCGCTGGAGGCGAGCGGAAACTTCACGCGCCACCTGCACAACGGCGACCCGCTCACCGCACGCACCGTCCACGTGCCCGCCGGGCGGCCGAAGACCGGCAGGCCGCCGTTCACCTGGGAGCAGAGCGCGATCGACGCGCTGCGCGGACGCGGCCTCGGCGCGTGGAAGGACTGGAGCGTCCCCGGCACGCTCTACCAGCTCGAGGCCTACAACGGGTTCGGCTACCGGGACCACCACCCGAATGTGCCGTCGCCGTACCTCTGGAGCTTCTCGACTCACTACACGCGCGGGAAGTACGTCGCCGACGGGCGCTTCTCGGCGTCCGCCGTCTCGCAGCAGGTCGGCGCCGCGCTGCTGCTGAAGCAGCTCGTCGGCTCGCCTCAGAACGGCCGCGTCGCGATTCCAGCCGGGCCGCGGATCCTGCAGCTGGCGAACCCGCCCGTGAAGGGGCCGGACGTCCTTGCAGCGCAGAAGCTGCTGCTGAAGAACCCGTTCGGCTCGTTCAACCCGGGGAAGCTCGACAGCGAGTACGGCGAGATCACCGCGGGCGCGGTGATACGCGCGAAATGGGAGCTGGGCTTCCCGGCGACGGCCCGCAGCAGCACGTTCGGCCCGAACCTGAAGGCGTTCCTCTCGGGAAAGAAGCCGCTCCCGGCCGCCTTCAAGGCGCGGCGCGCGACGCGGCTGAAGCAGGCGACCTCGCAGCAGGCGATCCGGAAGCGGATCGTGAACTGGGCGCTCTGGGGCTGCAAGAACACCGCCCAGATCGGCTACTCGCAGAACGGCAACCTCCGCCTCGCCGCGCTCGGCAATAAGGGGACGCTGCCGCTCGCGACCGACTGCTCGGCCTTCGCGACGCTCTGCTACTCGTGGGCCGGCGCGCCGAACCCGAATGCGTCGGGCGCCTTCGACGCGAGGCAGCCGGCCTTCACGGGGTCGATGCTCAGCCACTGCCGCCGCATCCCGCGCAGCGCGGTGCAGCCGGGCGACCTCGTCGTGTGGACGCCTCCCCGCGTCGGGCAGCACGTCTGCCTTGTCATCCAGGGCGGCGCCGACCCGCTGCTCGTCTCACACGGCGACGAGTCGGGCCCGAAGAAGCTGCGCTTCTCCGCCGAGGATGACTACCAGCGGCGCCACGGCCACGGCACCGCGGTCTGGCTGTCGGCCTTCTAGGCCCTAGGCCTTTCCCTCAGCTTCGTACTCGCGCAGGAAACCCTGGAAGAGCCGCCTGTGGCCTTCCTCGTCGCGCAGGATCTCGATCACCATGTCCTGCGTGACCCAGTCGACGCCGTCGGTGACTTCGATGATGCGGTTGTAGTGCTCGATCGCACCCGACTCGGCCTCGATCACGCCCTTGATCACGTGCACGACGTCGGTCTGCTCCTCGGGCGGCTGCAGGAACGACTGCTCGGCCTTGAACTGCTCCGATCCCGGGACGACGCCGTCCAGCTCCTTGATCCGGTTTGCGTACTGCTGCGCGTGGCCGAGCTCCTCCTGGATGTCCTCCTCGAGCGACTCGCGGATCTCCTGCGCGCGCACGCCATCAGGGTTGATCGAGTTCGCGACGTAGCTCATCACGGTCTCGATCTCCATCCAGTACGCCTGCTCCAGCAGCTCCAGGATCTCCGTCCGCTTCTCGGCGTTCTCGGGGGAGAGGATGCCGAGTCCTGTCGTGGTGGCCATATGTCCGCTCCTTCTCTCGGGTCTACGGTCACGCTACCCGCAGCGGCACAGCCCTAACGCGGTATGCGATAAGTCCCGCATGAGCATCGCCGAGACGCTCGGCCAGCTAGCCCTCTTCGCCGACCTGACCCCTTCGCAGCTGGCGGCAATCGCGCATACGCACGAGGAGGACGTCTTCGCCCCGGGCGAGCGCGTGCTGCGGCGCGGCCTGAGCGGCGGGAACTTCTACGTGATCCTCCAGGGCGAGGCCGCGGTCGAGGTCGAGGGCGAGGAGCGGCACGTGCTCGGGCGCGGCGAGTTCTTCGGCGAGATCTCCGCGCTGACGGGCGAGCCCCCGGCCGCGGACGTCGTGGCGCGGACGGTGCTCCGCTGCCTCGTGATCCCGGCCGCGCAGTTCGAGCGACTGCTGCTCGAGCGGCCGCAGTTCATGCTGCGCCTGCTGCGCATGGAGGCCCGCCGCCTCCAGGGCACGGTCGAGTGGCGGCAGTAGAGCGGCCGTTCCCGCCCGGCGACTACGACGTCGTGGTCGTCGGCAGCGGCCCGGGCGGGCTGCAGACGAGCTACTGCCTCCGCTCGCTCGGCGTGCGCCACGCGGTGCTCTCGCGCGACGACCGCCCGGCCGGGATGTTCCGGCACTTCCCGATCTTCCAGCGGCTGATCACCTGGACGAAGCCCGACGCGCCCGTCGAGAAGACCGCGCGCGAGTACGAGTGGTACGACCACAACAGCCTGCTCGCCGACGAGCCCGAGCTGAAGGCCGTCATGCCCGGCCTGATGGACCGGGCGTTCGACCTCCCGTCGCGGCACGAGATGGAGGCCGGCCTCGTCACCTTCGCGGAGCGCGCGGGCCTCGAAGTGCGCTACGGCTGCACCTGGGAGTCGACGCGGCAGGAAGACGACGGGCTCGTGCTCGTGACGAGCGACGGCGAGTACAAGGCGCGCGCGGTCGTGTTCGCGCTGGGTGTGACGGAGCCGTGGCTCGCCGACGTGCCCGGCCTCGAGCACGCCTCGCACTACGTCGAGACGCGTGACCCGGCCCGCTACCAGGGCCGCGAGGTGTTCGTGGTGGGCAAGCGCAACTCCGGCTTCGAGGTCGCCCAGGGCGTGCTCCCCTGGGCGCGCAAGATCGTCCTCGGCTCGCCGCGCCCGGTGCAGATGGAAGCGCTCGCACTCTCGGCCCTGCGCGTCCGCTACCTCCACCCGTACGACGAGTACTCGCGCGGCGGGCCCGGCACGTACGTCATCGACGTGACGATCGAGGGGATCGAGCCGGTGGGCGAGCGCTTCCGAGTCGTCACCCACGGGACGACCTGGGACGGGACGCTCGAGTTCGAGGTCGACGACGTGATCGCGGCGACCGGCTTCCGCACGCCGCTCCAGGACCTACCGGGGCTCGGGCTCGTCACCGTCGCCGACGACCGCATCCCGGCGCTGACGCCCTGGTGGGAGAGCGTCTCGCTGCCTGGCGCGTTCTTCGCCGGCAACGCCTCACAGGGCGCGCGCGGCCTCGGCAAGCGGGGCGCCGGCGCGAGCTCCAGCTCCGTGAACGGCTTCCGCTACAACGCCCGGGTGCTCGCGGAGCACCTGGCGCGGCGACTGACCGGCTGGAAGCCCCCGCATGAGCGTGTGGACGACATCGTCGCCTTCCTGCTGCACGAGCTCAGCACCGCGCCCGACCTCTGGGTGCAGAAGGGCTACCTCTGCCGCGCCGTTTCGCGCTCCGACGGTGTGTGGCGCGACGAAGGCGTGATGCCGCTCGCGATCTACCTCGACGCGGTCGAGGACGACGGCGCCGCGGCCAGCGTCGAGGTCGACGAACGGGGCACGATCCTCCCCACGCTCTACCTCCGCGACCGTGGCGAGATCCGCGAGCACCAGCTCGACCCGCACCCGCTGCACGAGTACGAGAGCGAGCCCTACCGCAGGCACGTCGCTGCGCTCGTCGGCTGACTTGGCGTAAAACCGGCTCGCCGCGGGAATCAGCGCCGCCATGAGCGCGGCGTTCGCATGGCTCCTCGTTCGGTTGCGGTGGCTCGTCGTCCCCGCCTGGATCGGGGCGGCCGTCCTCGCGACGGCGGTGCTGCCGTCGTTCACCGACCGCCCTGCGTCGGCGACCGGCGGATTGGTGCCGACGAGCTCGGGCTCGCTTGCGGTCGAGAAACAGGGCGTCGAGGCGTTCGGATCGCCGCTCCTCTCGCGAGTCGCGATCGTCCAGCGGGACGCGAACGGGCTCTCGGCCGACGCGCAAAAGCGCGCGCTCAGGCGGGCCCTTCGCATCGACCGCGGCCGCGACACCGCGATGCGCAGCGTCGCGTTCGCGCTTCCCATCTCGAACGCGAAGCGCCTGTTCCCCTCCTCGCGCGAGCGAGGGACGACGGTGATCACGTTCCTCTACTTCCGCCCGGGCACACCCGTCGGCGCGCAGCTCGCGCTCGCGCACACCTACGAGCAGCGCATCCGAGCCGCGGGTGATCCCATCACGGGCGTGACCGGCACCATCCCGGCCCGCGAGGCCGAGTTCGACCAGATCAACCGCGCGCTGCCCTTCGTGGAGGCCGCAACGGTGGGCCTGATCGCGCTGGTGCTGCTGATCGTCTTCCGCGGAGTCGGCGCGCCGCTCGTGACGCTCGCCGCCGCCGGCCTCTCGTTCCTGATCTCGGTGCGCGTGCTCACATGGACCGCGGACCGGATGGGGACCGAGGTGCCGCGGGAGGTCGAGCCGGTGCTCGTCGCGCTGCTCCTCGGGCTCACGACCGACTACGCCGTCTTCTTCCTCTCCGGCGCGCGCCGCCGGCTCGTCCAAGGCGAGCGCCGCGTGGAGGCGGCGCAGCGCTCGGCGCGCCTGGTACTCCCGATCGTCTTCACCGCCGGCCTGATCGTCGCCGTCGGCTCGGCGTCGCTCGTGATCGGGAGCCTCGACTTCTTCCGCGCCTTC
Organism: Gaiellaceae bacterium; assembly: GCA_040508095.1. Classification (GTDB taxonomy): domain Bacteria; phylum Actinomycetota; class Thermoleophilia; order Gaiellales; family Gaiellaceae; genus AC-32. The sequence goes on along the minus strand of JBEVNN010000158.1, from coordinate 412 downwards.
GGGCCCGGGATGGCCGTGACCGTGCTCGTGACGCTCGCGGTGACCGTGACGCTGGTGCCGGCGCTGATCGCGATCTTCGGCCGCGCGCTCTTCTGGCCCGGCCTGCGGGAGTCGAGGCCGCGTGAGCCGTCACGGGCGCGGCGCGGGGTCGGACGGGTCGCGACGGCCCGGCCGGTGGCGGCCGTGCTCGTGATCGCGACCGCGGCCGTGCTCGTCGTCGCCGCCCTCGAGACGCGCTCCACTGCGCTCGGGCTGACGCTGTTCCGCGGACTGCCGGAGTCGAGCTCGGTGCAGCGGGCGGCGTCGGCTGCGGGGCAGGGCTTCGCGCGCGGAATCATCGCGCCGACGGAGATCCTCGTCCGCGGTCCCGGCCTGGGGCAGCAGCGCGCCGGTCTCGAGCGGCTGCAACGTG
>JBEVNN010000156.1:0-4439 GCA_040508095.1 Gaiellaceae bacterium | reverse complement strand
TACGGCCTAGCCCGCGCAGACTCCGCGCCTACGGCGCTGCGCTTCACGGGGGGACGGAGCGGGGTCGAGGGTTCGGCGAAATACGGCCTAGCATTCGGCCGGTGATGGCGGCTGAACGGTGGCTTGCGGCGATCTGGCCGATCGTGCACGCACAGCTCCCGGCTGCGCCGGCTCGGGTCGTCGAGCTCGGCTGCGGCCCGCTCGGCGGATTCATTCCGCGGCTGCGTGCGAGCGGGTACGACGCGGTCGGGGTCGATCCGAAGGCGCCGCAGGAACCGGGGTTTCACCGCGTCGAGTTCGAGCGGGCGGAGCTGCCCGCCGAGGCCGACGCACTCGTCGCCTCGGCCTCGCTCCATCACGTCGCCGACCCCGCCGCGGTGCTCGACCGGGTCGCGGCCACGCTGGCGCAGGGCGGAACGGTGGTGGTGGTCGAGTGGGCCTGGGAGGACTTCGACGAGTCCACGGCCGAATGGTCTTTCCGCCGGCTTGGCTCCGAGGAGGGCTGGCTGCGCCGGCGGCGGGACGAGTGGCTCGGGTCCGGTGAGGCGTGGAGCACGTACCTCCAGGGCTGGGCACGCGAGGAGGGGCTCCACGAGGCCAAGACGTTGTTGGCGTTGCTCGACGAACGATTCGAGCGCCGGCGGCTCTCGCGTGGGCCGTACCTCTTCGCCGACCTGTCGTCGACGAGCCCCGAGGACGAGCAGCGCGCGATCGACGCCGGTGAGATCACCGCTATCCGCGTCGACTACGCGGGACGTAAGGCCTAGGCTCCGCGGCTCTCCGACTCGGCGGCCTTGGCGCGGCCGAGGATCTCGCGCAGGCGCAGCGTGCGCAGCATCGCGTAGACCGCGATCGCGCCAACGACGACGTTGAAGACCGTCACCGCGACGTACTGGCCGACGCTGAAGGCGAGCAGCCGCGACGACGAGGCCTCACCGTTGAGCACATAGACGAGCAGGCCCTGCTTCGTCCCGACGCCGCCGGGCGAAAAAGGCAGCAGCGTCGAGAGGCTGTCGACCACCTGCGCGAGCAGCGCGTTGTGAATCGACGCATGGACGTGGAACGCCTTCAGGAAGAAGTAGAGCGAGCCGATCCGGAACATCCAGCTGAGCAGCTGCCAGCTGGCGACCTCGCGCGCGTAGCGGCGCCAGTCGCGCAGGATCCAGAAGCCCCGCCCGACCTTCTGCTTGAAGTGGTCGACGTGCTGCGACGCCCACCAGATGCCCACGATCGCCGCGGTCGTCAGCAGCGCGAACACGATCGCGCCGGTCTTCGTCCGCGCGATCAGCCAGGTCCAGTCAAAAGAGTGCAGGCTCGGGAGGACGTCCAGGCTCGGCAGGACTCCCTGGGTCAGCGCCCACACGAGAATCGCGCCCGCGAGCACGAAGTCGAGCAGCGTCTCCGTGACGAGCGTCGAGGCCAGCGTCGTGTAGGTCGTCCCCTCGACGCGGCGGTGGACGAGGTAGATCTTCACCAGGTCGCCCGCGCGGCCGGGGACGATCGAGTTCACGCCGACGCCTGCCAGGTAGGCGCCGAGGACGGGCCGCCGGGGAACCCGCGTCTCCGGGTACGAAGCCTGGAGGATGTTGCGCCAGGCGATCGACCGCACAAAGAGCTTCGCCAGCTGCAGCGCGAGCGCGACCGCCACCGCGAGCCAGCCCACGTCCGTGAGCTGGTCTCCGAAGACCCTGAGTGCGTGAAAGAACTCACCCACGTCTTCGTAAACTTGCCCGAATGGAGCCGCTCTACAAGCCGGAGGGCGTCGAGGAGCGCTGGCAGCGCGCCTGGGAGGACGAGGGCCTCTACAACGCCGAGCCGGGATGCGGCCGGGAGACCTTCGTCGTCGCGCACCCGCCGCCCAACGTCACCGGCGCGCTCCACACGGGGCACGCGCTGCAAATCTCGCTAGCCGACCTGCTCGTGCGCTGGCACCGGATGCGCGGCTTCGAGACGGCCTTCCTGACCGGCTACGACCACGCGGGCATCTCGACGCAGAACGTCGTCGAGAAGCACCTGCTCGAGCAGGGCACCTCCCGCGAGGAGGTCGGCCGCGAGAAGTTCGTCGAGATCGTGTGGGACTGGCTACGCGAGTACGGCGGCACGATCATGGGCCAGTTCCGGCGGATGGGCGCCTCGATGGACTACCGGCGCGAGCGCTTCACGATGGACGACCTGTACGTACGCGCGGTGATGCGCTGGTTCGTCCACCTCTACGACAAGGGCTGGATCTATCGCGCGAACCGGATCATCAACTGGTGCCCGTACCACGAGACGTCGCTCTCCGACCTCGAGCTCGTGCACGAGGAGGTCGACGACGCGCTCACGTACGCGCGCTACCCGTTCGCCGACGATCCCGCCGACGGGGTCACGATCGCGACGGCGCGCCCGGCAACGATCCTGGCCGACGTGGCGGTCGCGGTGAGCCCGGGCGAGGAGCGCTGGCGGGGTGCCGTCGGCCGCGAGGTGATCGTGCCGTTCGTCGAGCGCACGGTGCCCGTGATCGAGGACGAGCGCGTCGACCCGGAGTTCGGCACCGGCGCGCTGAAGGTGACGCCCGGGCACGACCCACTCGACTTCGAGATCGGGCAAGCGCACAGGCTCCCGGAGTTGACGGTGATCGGTCTCGACGGGCGGATGAACGACGAGGCGGGCGAGCTCGCGGGCCTGACGCAGGCCGAGGCCGAGGAGCGGATCCTGGAGTGGCTGCGGGAGCGCGACCTGCTGGTCAAACGCGAGGCCTATCGCCACTCGGTCGCGCTCTGCGAGCGCTGCAAGACCCGGATCGAGCCGCTGATCTCGCTGCAGTGGTGGTGCCGGATGGACGAGCTCAAGCAGCCGGCGCTGGCGGCGCTGCGCGACGGCCGCGTCCGCTATCACCCCGAGTCGCAGCACCGCTTCGCGATCGACTCGCTCGAGAACGCGCCCGACTGGAACATCTCCCGCCAGCTCTGGTGGGGTCACCAGCTGCCGGTCTGGGAGTGCCCGGACGGCCATCTGACCGTGCGCGAGGACGAGCCGGACACGTGCGCGGAGTGCGGCTCGACCGAGCTCACCCGCAGCGAGGACGTGCTCGACACGTGGTTCTCGTCGGCGCTCTGGCCGTTCGCGATTCTCGGGTGGCCCGAGACGACGCCCGAGCTCGACGCCTGGTATCCCGGGACGCTGAACACGACCGCGCGCGAGATCATCCGCCTCTGGGAGAACCGGATGATCTTCTCCGGCCTCGAGCTGCTGGGCGACATCCCGTTCAGCCACGTGATCATCCACACGACGGTGCTCGCTTCAGACGGGCGGCGGATGTCCAAGAGCCTCGGCACCGGGCTCGACCCGATGGAGCTCGTCGGGAAGCACGGCGCCGACGCGACTCGCTACGGGCTGCTGAAGCTCACCTCCTCGCAGGACGTTCGCTTCTCCGAAGGCGCGGTCGAGGAGGGGCGGAAGCTCGCGAACAAGCTCTGGAACGTCTCGCGGCTGATCCTCGCCAATGTCGGCGATGCGACCCCGGAGCCGCGGCCGCACGCGCTCGAGGAGCACTGGATCGCGTGGCGGCTCGACCAGGCGCAGGCGCAGCTCGAGGAGCACTACTCGGTTTTCGACTTCTCACCCGCGATGGGCGTGCTCTACCACCTGACGTTCGACGACTTCTGCGACTGGTACGCCGAGGCGATCAAGGCGCGGCTCTACGATGCCGACCAGGACGCGCAGGCGACGGCGCTTGCGAACCTCGAGCGGCTGCTGAAGCTGCTCCACCCGGCGATGCCGCACGTGACCGAGGAGATCTGGTCGAACCTGCCGGCGCGGGAGGAGCGGCTGATCGTCTCGCTGTGGCCTGAGCCCGTGGGTGCCGGCGACGTGTCCGCGGAGTTCGAGCCGATCCGCGTCGCGGCCGAGGTCTTTCGGCGTGCGGGCGTGCGTGCGCCGCTCGAGGGCGATCAGCAGCGGATCTTCGACGCGGTGGTCAAGCCGGACCGGGCGAAGGTGGACGGCGCCAACGTCGAGGCGGAAGCGGCGCGGCTGCGCAGCGAGATCGAGCGGGCCGAGAAGATGCTCTCGAACGAGCGCTTCGTCCAGAACGCGCCCGGCGACGTCGTCGAGGCGGAGCGCGAGAAGCTCGAGCGCTACCGCCGCGAGCTCGATGCACTCGGCGTCTGAAGCCCTGGCCTGGCTCGAGTCGCTCTCGCCGTGGCCGGAGGAGTTCGGCCTCGGCCGGATGCGAGCGCTGCTCACGGAGCTCGGCGAGCCCCAGCGCGCCTTTCGCGCGATCCTCGTCGTCGGCACGAACGGCAAGTCGACCGCCACGCGCCGCGCGGCGGCGGTCCTCGCGCGCGAGGGCCTGAGTGTCGGCGCCTACACCTCGCCGCACGTCGCCGGCTGGAGCGAGCGGATCCAGGTCGACCTCGAGGACGCGGATCTCGAGACGGCGCTCGAGCGCGTGCGGG
>JBEVNN010000132.1:0-4205 GCA_040508095.1 Gaiellaceae bacterium | reverse complement strand
CGAACGAGCAGATCGTCCTCGCTCCGGTCGTGAGCGAGAAGAGCTACGAGGGGATCGCCGAGGGCCGCTACGCGTTCCGGGTCCACCCCGACGCGCACAAGACGCAGGTGCGCCAGGCGGTCGAGGAGCTCTTCGACGTCCACGTCCAGCGCGTGAACATCGTCAAGGTGCCGTCCAAGCCGAAGCGCCGCGGGCTCTTCAAGGGCACGAGGCAGGGCTGGAAGAAGGCGATCGTGACGGTCCGCGAGGGCGAGACGATCGAGATCTTCGAGGGAGCACAGGTCTAGACATGGCAGTCAAGAAGTACAAGCCCACGAGCGCCGGCCGGCGCCAGATGGCGACCTCGTCGTTCGAGGAGGTCACCCGCTCGCAGCCGGAGAAGTCGCTGCTCGAGCCGCTCAAGAGGACGGGCGGCCGGAACAACCACGGCCGCATCACGACCCGCCACCAGGGCGGCGGCCACAAGCGCCGCTACCGCCGGATCGACTTCAAGCGGGTCAAGGACGGCGTGCCGGCGAAGGTCGCAGCGATCGAGTACGACCCCAACCGGTCGGCCCGGATCGCGCTGCTCCACTACGCCGACGGCGCGAAGGCCTACATCCTCTCGCCCGTCGGGCTCCGCGTCGGCGCGTCGGTGCAGTCCGGCCGGGGTGCCGACATCCGGCCGGGCAACGCCCTGCCGCTCGCGGACATCCCGACCGGCACCGTCGTCCACGCGGTCGAGCTCCGGCCCGGACAGGGCGCGAAGCTCGCGCGGTCGGCCGGGTCCGGGATCCAGCTCGTCGCGAAGGACGCGCCGTACGGCGTCCTGCGCCTGCCCTCCGGCGAGATGCGCCGCGTGCTCCTCACGTGCCGCGCCACCGTCGGCCAGGTCGGGAACGCGGACCACGCCAACGAGTCGAGCGGAAAGGCCGGCCGGAGCCGGTGGCTGGGCAAGCGGCCGTCGGTCCGCGGCACCGCCATGAACCCGGTCGACCACCCGCACGGGGGCGGCGAGGGCAAGTCCAAGGGCCACCACCCGGTGACCCCGTGGGGCGTCCCGACGATCGGGAAGCGCACCCGCCGCAAGCACAAGGAATCCGACAGGCTGATCGTCCGCGGCCGCCGTCGCGGCAAGGAGAGGCGCTAAATGAGCAGGTCTTCCAAGAAGGGGCCTTTCGTCGAGGAGCGCCTGCTCACTCGCGTCGCGGCCATGAACGACGCCGGCGAGCGGCGCATGATCCGCACCTGGTCGCGCGCCTCGACGATCTTCCCGGAGATGGTCGGGCACACGATCGCCGTCCACGACGGTCGGAAGCACGTGCCCGTCTTCGTGAGCGAGCAGATGGTCGGGCACAAGCTCGGCGAGTTCGCCCCGACCCGGACGTTCCGCGGGCACTCCGGTGACCGCCAGGCGCAGGTGAAGAGGAAGTAGATGGCTGCCAGGACCGACACGACGCAGATCACCGTCCGCGCGCAGGCGAAGTGGGTCCGCATGTCCGCGCGGAAAGCGCGGATCGTGCTCGACCACCTCCGCGGCCGCACCGTGCCCGAGGCCCGCACGATCCTCGCGTTCACGCCGCGCGCCGCCGCGCGCGAGATCGACCGCGTCCTCGCCTCGGCCGTCGCGAACGCCGAGTCCGCCCACGGCCTGGACGGGGACGAGCTCGTGATCCAGGAGGCGTACGCCGACGAGGGGCCGACGCTGAAGCGCTGGCGCGCCCGCGCACGCGGCCGCGTCAACCGCATCCGCAAGCGCACGTGCCACATCACGATCGTCGTCGCGGGCTCGCCGCAGAGCGGGCGTCCGCGTCCCCAGAAGCAGGCGAAGCCCGCCGCCGAGAGCGCACCGACGCCGGAGACCCCGGCCGAGGACGCGCCCGCGGCCGAGGAGACGCCCAAGCCGAAGCGCCGAACGCCGGCGAAGAAGAAGGAAGGAGCGGCCGTCTAATGGGTCAGAAGGTGCATCCCGGCGGCCTTCGTGTCGGCGTCATCCACGACTGGAAGTCGAACTGGTGGACCGGCAAGAAGGAGATCGCCGACTACATCCTCGAGGACATCCGGATCCGTGACCACATCAACGGCAAGCTCGCGCACGCCGGCCTGTCCGACATCCTGATCCGCAAGGACAAGCAGCGGATCACGGTCGACATCTACACCGCGCGCCCGGGGATCGTGATCGGCAAGTCCGGCGTCGAGGTGGACGCGCTCCGGAAGGAGCTCCACGCGATCACGGGCAAGAGCGTCCACATCAGCATCAACGAGATCAAGCGACCCGAGCTCGACGCGCAGCTCGTAGCGCAGTCGATCGCCGAGCAGCTCCAGAACCGCGTCTCGTTCCGTCGCGCGATGAAGCGGTCGCTCGCCTCGGCGATGCGGTCCGGCGCGCAGGGCATCAAGATCCAGTGCGGCGGGCGGCTCGGCGGCGGCGAGATGAGCCGCAGCGAGCGCTACACGGAGGGCCGCGTCCCGCTCCACACGATCCGCGCCGACATCGACTACGGCTTCGCCGAGGCGAAGACGACCTACGGGCGGATCGGCGTCAAGGTCTGGGTCAACAAGGGCGAGATCATGCCGGAGGGCTACGAGGGGTCGCTCGGTCGCGAGCGGATCTCCGAGGCCGACGGCTCGCGCCGCCGGCGCGGCTCGAACACGGAGGGCCTCGGCGCCTCCCGCGAGAGCGGCCGCGGCCGCGGTCAGGACCGCGAGGGCCTCGGGCTCGTCCAGAAGCGCCGCCGCCCGGGCGGGCGCGGACGCGGAGCCCAGGGCGGCCGCGGGCCGGCCCGCGAGCGCGGGGCAGCGCCCGAGACGCAGGCGCCGCCCGTCGACCAGGCGCCGGAGACCCCGGCCGAGCCGACGCCGCCGACTGCCGAGAACGGTGGTGAGAGCTGATGCTCATGCCGCGCAAGACCAAGCACCGCAAGCAGTTCCGCGGCCGCCGGGCCGGCTTCGCCAAGGGCCAGCTCAACGTCCAGTTCGGCGACTACGGAATCAAGTCCCTCGAGAACGGCTGGGTCACCAACCGTCAGATCGAGGCGGCCCGGATCGCGATGACGCGCAAGATCCGCCGCGGCGGCAAGGTCTGGATCAACGTCTTCCCCGACAAGCCGTACACGAAGAAGCCGGCCGAGACCCGCATGGGCTCGGGCAAGGGCTCGCCCGAGGGCTGGGTCGCGGTCGTCAAGCCGGGGCGCGTCATGTTCGAGCTGTCGGGCGTCGACGAGCCGCTCGCGAAGGAGGCGCTCCGTCTCGCCGCCCAGAAGCTCCCGGTGAAGACGAAGTTCGTGAAGCGGGAGGCTGATCTCTTTGAAAGCTAGTGAGCTGCGGAACCTGAGCGACGAAGAGCTCGAGCGGAAGCTCGGCGAGGGCCGGCAGGAGCTCTTCAAGATCCGCTTCCAGGCGGCGACCGGGTCGCTCGAGTCGAGCGCCCAGCTGCGCCAGGCGCGGCGCGAGATCGCCCGCATCCTGACGATCCAGAACCAGCGGGCCACGGAGCACGAGCGGGCCACGGAGAAGGTGTAGAGACGAATGGCTGAGAACGAGAACGAGAACGAGAACGTGAGCGACGAGACCGAGGCACAGGCCGAGGCCGTGGAGGCCGCCGACGAGGCGGTTGCGGAGACCCCTGCCGACGAGGTCGAGGAGACGGCGTCTGCCGAGGAGCCGGAGCCCGCGGAGGAGCCTGCCGCGGTCGCCGAGGAGCCGGTCGCCGAGGCCGAGCCCGAGGCCGCCGAGGAGCCCGTCGAGGAGCCGGCCGCCGAGGCCGCCGCCGATGAGCCCGCCGCCGAGGCGGATGAGGCAGCCGAGGTCGTGCCCGCCGCCGAGGCCGAGGCCGTGCCCGCGCCGCAGTCCGGCCCCAAGCCGAAGCGCAAGCGGCTCCCGCGCGCGCTGCGCCCCAAGCGGACGCGGCCCAAGCGGGAGAAGGCGACGGAACGCAAGCCGATCGTCCGGCTCGAGGCGCCCGAGCACGAGCGAGGCCGGCGCCAGGAGCGCCAGGGCACCGTCGTGTCGGACGCGATGGAGAAGACGATCGTCGTCCGCGTCGACGTCGTGAAGGCGCACCCGCGGTACAAGAAGGTCGTCCGGCGGAGCTCCAAGTTCCACGTGCACGACGAGGAGAGCCAGGCGAAGGTCGGCGACGTCGTCCGCATCGTGGAGACGCGCCCGCTCTCGAAGACGAAGCGCTGGCGTCTCGCCGAGGTCGTGGAGTCGGCGAAGTGATCCAG
>JBEVNN010000125.1:0-3117 GCA_040508095.1 Gaiellaceae bacterium | reverse complement strand
GGCAGAGCGGCAGCGGTTGATCGCCAGCGTCGTGTCTCGCAGGCGTATCGGGAGCCAGTTGGAGCTCGCGGAAGCGCTTGCCAAAGCGGGTTGTCGCGTCACACAGGCGACCGTCTCGCGCGACATCCGCGAGTTGCGGCTCGAAAAGACGAGCGACGCGCTGGGCCGGCCGAGGTACGTGCTCCCCGGCCGTGTGCGGCAAACCGACCCGCGCGACGCGCTGGACGGCGTCCTGCGCCAGTTCGGCGTCCGGGCGACCGTGGCGCAGAACATCGTGGTCGTGCAGTCGGAGCTCGGCACGGCGCCGGCGATCGCGCGGGCGCTCGACCGGCTCGAGCATCCCAAGATCGTCGGCACGCTCGCGGGCGACGACACGTGCCTCGTGATCACCGGCGGCCCCGGCGACGCGCACAGCGTCGCGCGCGAGCTCACGAAGGTGATCGGCTAGGCCCCGGCGCGGGGCGCGTCGTACTCGTCGAGCCGGCCGGCCTCGTCCTGCCCGATCGAGAGGTGGACGCTGCCCTCGACGATCTCCTGCACGAGCTCGGACGGGACGTAGCGCGGCTTGCCGAGGAGCCCGGTCGCGACGCTGAGCCCGTCGAAGACGTCGAGCTCCGTGTCGCCGAGTACCTCCTCGACGGTGCCGAGCTTGCTCCCGTCGCTGCCGACGACCTCCCAGCCCCGATCGACGACGAACCAGGAGACGGGGTCCGGCACGGCGCTAGACCGGGCCGCCGCCGCTGTACCAGACCGGCCCTTGCGTGTAGACCGGCTTGGTGTCGGAGAGCGCCCAGAGGATTCGGAGCGTGCCGCGGATGCTCTCGGAGTCGAGCCGCTCGAAGCAGCGGTGCGTCATCATGGACGAGGCGCCGTAGCCGAAGCGGCGCGCGGCGCGGAACCGAAACGCGGTCCGGTCGGGGACGCGCGACGGGTTCAACGGCGCGAGCAGCAGCGCGCCACGCTCGAGGTAGTCCGTGGAGACGAGCTCGACCTCGGCGTAGGCGTCGCTCCAGTCGTCGGGTAACCCGCCGACCAGGCCCTGCCACTGCCCTGCGAGGCTCCTCTCGGGTGCTCCCGTCGCGGAGGCTTCCTGCTCGATGCGAACGGCGTCGATCGTGCCGGCGAACCCCTCGGCGTCGAGGCGGGCCAGCAGCCTCCGCACGAGGTTCGGCGACGGGCCGCCGCCGCGCCGGGCGACCTCGAAGCTGACGAAGCTCCCGTAGCGCCCCGGATTGGCCGGCCCGAGCAGCGCGGCGGCGCGTTCCGCCTTGGAGCGATCGCTCACGATCAGCCGCAACCGCGCCGACCCCCAGCCTTCCGGCAGGGACTCCTCGGTCACCCGCCACTGATCGACGAGAGTCATCGGGCTGAGCATAGACTCAAGGTCGTGGCGAAGGTCGAAGCCAAGCGGGGTCTGTCCGAGGAGCGGCTGCGCGAGTTCCTGCGGGAGATGCTGCTGATCAGGCGGTTCGAGGAGAAGGTCGAGGAGCGCTTCCGCGCCGGCGAGCTGCCGGGGTTCCTCCATGTCGCGATCGGCCAGGAGGCGGTTGCAGTCGGCGTCTGCCAGGCGATGGAGGACGGCGACGTCTTCGCCTCGACCCACCGCGCGCACGGGCACACGCTCGCGCGCGGGACGCACCCGAACGCGGTGATGGCGGAGCTGTACGGGAAGCTCGAGGGCTGCTCGCACGGCTACGGCGGCTCGATGCACCTCTACGACGTCGAGCGCGGGAACCTCGGCGCAAACGCGGTCGTCGGCGGCGGCCTGCCGGCGATGACGGGCGCGGCGCTCGCGTTCAAGCTGCGCGGCGAGCCGCGCGTCGCGGTCGCCTTCTTCGGCGACGGCGCGACGAACATCGGCACCTTCCACGAGTCGCTCAACCTCGCTCAGCTGTGGCAGGTACCGGCGGTGTTCGTGCTCGAGGACAACCACTGGGCCGAGTCGACTCCGGAGACCCAGCACTCGCCGATCCGGGATCTGAGCAAGCGCGCCGAGGCCTTCGGGATGAAGGTGATGAAGGCCGACGGCCAGGACGTCGAGGAGGTGCACCGCGTGGCTCAGCGGGCGCTGAAGCACGCGCGCGACGGCAAGGGCCCCGTCTTCCTGCACGTCGAGACCGAGCGCCTCGTCGGCCACTACATCGGCGATCCGCAGGTCTACCGCGACAAGGAGGAGCTGCACCGGCTGCAGGAGACGCGCGACCCGATCACGCTGCTGCGCGAGAAGCTCGGCATCTCCGACGAGGAGTTCGAGGCCGACGACCGCGAGGTGCAGGAGATCGTCGAGGCCTCGGTCGAGTTCGCCAAGGCCGGCACGGATCCCAAGCCAGAGGACGCGCTGAAGAACATCTATGCGTAGGGCCTCAGATGCCTGAGCTGAGCTACCGCGAGGCGGTTCGCGACGCGCTCGCGACCGCGATGCGCAAGGACGACGACGTCTTCATCATGGGCGAGGACATCGCGGAGATGGGCGGCTCGATGGGCGTCACGCAGGGAATGCTCGACGAGTTCGGCGCCGAGCGCGTCCGCAACACCCCGATCTCCGAGATCGCGATCGTCGGCGCGGGGATCGGCGCCGCGATGCAGGGGATGCGGCCGGTGGTCGAGGTCATGTACGAGGACTTCCTGACGGTCTCGATGGAGCAGATCGTCAACCAGGCGGCCAAGCACCGGTACATGTCCGGTGGGCAGCTGAAGGTGCCGCTGACCATCCGCACCCAGGGCGGCGCGGGCTGGTCGCCGGGCGCGCAGCACGCGCAGCAGGTCGAGGCCTGGTTCGTCCATGTGCCGGGGCTGAAGGTCGTCTTCGCCTCGACGCCGACCGACGTGCGAGGCCTGCTCTGGTCAGCGATCTACGACGACAACCCGGTCCTCTTCTTCGAGCACCGCACGCTCTACGGGCTGAAGGAGGACGTGCCGGACGATCTCGAGCCGATCGCGATCGGCCAGAGCCGGGTGCACCGCGAGGGTTCCGACGTCACCGTGGTCGCCACCGGCCGGCTCGTGCACGAGGCGCTGAAGGCGGCGGATGAGGCGGAGTCGGAGGGCGTCTCGGTCGAGGTCTGGGACCCGCGCACGCTGCAGCCGCTAGACGTCGACGGGCTCGTCGCGTCGGTG
>JBEVNN010000087.1:0-7839 GCA_040508095.1 Gaiellaceae bacterium | reverse complement strand
AGCTCCCGCCCGAGGTCGGCCCCCTGCGCATACTCGCCTGCTTCGTAGAGGGCCTGTCCTGGATTCCACACTTCCGGCGCGTAGCGCTCGATCGTGTCGGGGAGGCCGATCCATGGATGCCGTCGCGAGTCGTACCCCGACTGGGTCGGCGGCGGGAACGTCGGGTCGGCGAACGAGCCGATCGAGACGACGATCAGGTCCGGCTCCGTCGGCTCCGTGTAGAAGACCTGCGAGCCGCACTCGGGACAGAAGTGCAGGACGTGCTCCTTCCTGTCCGCCTCGTCGGAGATCTGCGAGTAGTCCTTGTAGCCACCGCTGATCTGCACCTGGTTCGGCCTGAATCCCGCCTGCATGCCGAAGGCACTCCCGGTCCGCCGCTGGCAGTCCAGGCAGTTGCAGATCGAGACCGCGAACGGCTCGCCCTCGACCTCCAGGCGGAGCTGTCCGCAGAGACAGGCGGCCTCTCGCGTCGCCATGGCTGCGGAACCTACCGAACGAACCCCGGACCGCACATAGGCTGCGCAGCGTGTTCGAGCTGGTTCCCGACGACTTCGACGTCCCGCGGGGACTCGAACACGAGCGCTTCCGACTGCGGATGCTGACCGTGGACGACGTCGTCAAGGACTTCGACGCGATCTGCGACCGCGTCGACCACCAAGGCAACCCGAAGCCGCCGTTCGTCGAGACCGTGGCCGAGAACCTGATCGACCTCGGCTGGCACCAGAGGGAGTTCGGGCTGCGGCGCTCGTTCGCGTACACGATCGTCGCGCCGGACGAGTCGCGCGTGATCGGCTGCGCGTACATCGACCCGTCCGACACGCACGACGCCCGCGTGTGGATGTGGGTGCGACGCGACGCCTACGCGGACGGGCTCGACCCGGTCGTCGAGGCGGCCCTGCGCGAGTGGCTCGAGCGCGACTGGCCGTTCGAGCGCGTCGACTGGGGCAAACGCGCTTAGCCGGTTCAGTACTCCTCGTTTTCGCGCGACGCTAGATCGTCACCCCTTGACACTTGTCGCATTGAGTGGGAACTTCTTCGTAAGAGCGACGAGAAGGTGAGTCCTCATGATTGACGCCGAATCGTTGCTGCGGCATCAATTTGGAGCGGATGGCCGTTACGAGGGGGCTGTCTAAATGACGGCCAAGCTTGAATGGCTGAACCACTACGTGCCGCAATCTGGGCAGTGGATTCCCGGCCAGCCGTTGGTCATTGAAAGTTGGAACGAGGTGTCGTTCTCGGCAGCGGCCGGACGTGACCTTCGCATCCATGAAACGGACCGCAGCGGCTCGGTCCTGCTGTCGCCCGTCGGCGGCCCTCTCATGGGTTACGGAGACGCCGAGGTCTTTCTGACGCTCACTTTCGCGAATCCCCCTGCCGGCCCCGGCGGATTCGAGTATTGGTCTGCCCCGCTGCACACGCCGATTCGGGTTGACCACGTGCGCAAGTTGCGGCTCAGCCTGCTCATCCCGATCGGGAACGCGGCCTGCACGAGCGTCGACTACACGGCGTTCGTAAACGCTCACTGCATCTTCGAGCGCCTGTAGTTTCGCTGGGCGAAACGGAGGCGGGCCGCAATCCCGTATGGCCAAGCGGTGTCTCTAGTACTCCTCGTTCTGCGGCAGTTCGTCGGTGATCTCGAACCAAGGCGCCTTGGAGCCGACGAAGATGTGCTCGCTCGGGCGGATCGCCGGCGGGTCGACCAGCGAGCCGAGCGCCACGTGGACGTACTCCCCGTCGCGTACCACTGAGAAGAGCAGCCCGCCACATGTCGCGCAGCGCGTGTCGTTCAGCTGGTCGTCCCCGTGGACGAGCAGCGCGTCGGCGCCGTCGGTTAGCTGAAGCTTCTCCCGCTCGATCCCGGCGAACGGCTTGAAGGCCGAGCCGGTCGCGGCCCGGCAGCGGGAACAGTGGCAGTTCGCCGCGTACAGAAACTCGTCGGCGACCTGGTAGCGAACCCGGCCGCACTCGCACTTCCCGCTCAGTCGGTTCGGAGACTCCGTTTCCACCGTGTGCTCCTTTCTGACGCGCTTGAAGCTATCGACAGCCGTGCACCGGCAAACTCATCGCCCAGTGCTGGCGGACGCGCTGCCGTGACTATCGTGGCGCCGTGACCGGCGACGGGTACTTCGACGAGCGCGTCGCCGCGAGGTACGACGAGTCGTCCTCCGAGGTGTTCGCGCGCGAGGCCGTCGAACCGGCGGTCGATTTCCTCGCTGCGCTCGCAGGCGACGGCCGGGCGCTGGAGCTCGGGATCGGGACCGGCCGCATCGCGCTCCCGCTCGCCGGGCGCGGGGTGGAGGTGCACGGGATCGACCTTTCGCAGGCGATGGTCGCGAGGCTGCGCGAGAAGCTCGGCGGCGAGGCGATCCCGGTGGCGATCGGCGACTTTGCCACAACGCGGGTCGACGGCGCGTTCTCGCTCGCTTACCTCGTCTTCAACACGATCAACAACCTGACCACGCAAGCCGAGCAAGTGGCCTGCTTCCGCAACGTCGCGGCCCACCTCGAGCCGGGCGGCCGCTTCGTGATCGAGGTCGGCGTGCCCGAGCTGAGGCGGCTCCCGCCGGGCGAGACGATGCACGTATTCGACGCGAGCGAGGGCCACTGGGGGATCGACGAGTACGACCTCGTGAACCAGGGCCTCGTCTCGCATCACTTCTCGGTAGTCGACGGCGCGATCGAGCGCGTTTCGATGCCGTTCCGCTACGTCTGGCCGTCGGAGCTCGACTTGATGGCGGAGCTCGCCGGCATGCGCTTGCGCGAGCGGTGGAGCGGCTGGAAGCGCGAGCCCTTCACGGGTGAGAGCCGGAAGCACGTATCGGTCTGGGAGACGCCCGCGTCCTGATCGCGACGCCTGCCGCCGACCGCTAGGCCGGCGAGCACAGGCGGTGTTGCCGCGATCGGCGAGGTCGCGAAAAAGAGCAGCGCCCAGAGCCCGCCTGCAACGCCGGTGGCAACCGCAGCCGCCGCGCGCCGAGCGACGAGCAGGCCGAGCAAAGCGGGTGCGGCGAAGTCGAGCCAGCCCATCACGGCCGCCTGGAACGTCACCTGCTGGAGATCGGGTAGCTCCCGGCCGACCGTCGGCGGCGCGGCCGCCTGGAGCGCCGTCATCGCCGGCTCGACCTGCCGGTCGCCCCAGACGAGGATCACGTCGAGCACGACGAGCAAGACCAGCCCGGCGGTGAGCCAGGACGTGGGCGCCAGGCCGGCCGCGAGCCCGGTGACGGCCAGGCAGGCACCGGCGATCAGCACCACGCTCGACGCGTCCGCCGCAAAGGAGTCCGGCCGGAGCCAGGCCAGCAGGTAGAGCGGCACCACGACGAGCGCCGGCAGCCAGGGGAAGCGCCAGCCGCGCGCCCAGCCGGCCCCTGCGG
This sequence comes from Gaiellaceae bacterium, assembly GCA_040508095.1. Taxonomy (GTDB): domain Bacteria; phylum Actinomycetota; class Thermoleophilia; order Gaiellales; family Gaiellaceae; genus AC-32. The sequence goes on along the minus strand of JBEVNN010000087.1, from coordinate 4,465 downwards.
CGAGCAACGGGGTGGCGACAGCGGCGAGCGCGGCGAGGAAGTCGGCTCCGCCGGCCGTCTGCGCGACGACGACGCCGACTACGAGTGCCGCCGCCGGGATCACCAGCCCGAACGCCCGCGAGGAGAGCAGCCGAGGCGGCCGCCCGGGGACCAGGACGAGCGCCGCTTGGACCGCCACGAGCACGGCGTATGAGGAAGCGAACCCGATGACGGAACGGTAGCCCTCCGCTAACGCGCGGGAAGCTCGAGCGTGAAGCGCGAGCCCTTGCCGAGCTCCGACTCGACGCTCAGGCGGCCGTCCATCCGCTCCACCAGCTCGCGGACGATGTAGAGCCCGAGCCCGCTGCCGCCCACGCCGTGGGTCTGGTCCGGGTCGAGCCGGTAGAACTTCTCGAAGATCCGCTCGCGCTCGCCAGGCGGGATGCCGAGCCCCTCGTCGATCACGTCGATGACGCAGGAGCCGTCGCCGTTTCGCACCCGGAGCTCTACGCGTCCGCCCCCGGGCGAGTACTTGACCGCGTTGTCGACGAGGTTGACGAGCACCTGGCGGAGCTTGTTCTCGTCGCACGAGATCTTCGGGGTGCCGTCGACGTCGAGGCTCAGCGAGATCGTCTCGGGGCTGTGCACCTGCGCCGACTCGATCACCCGCGCCGCGATCTCCGAAGGGTCGCACTCGCTCACGTCGAGCTCCACCGCGTCCGCGTCGAGCTGTCCGGCCAGCAGGATCTGGTCGACGATCCGAGCGAGCCGCGTGGCTTCGGCCTCGATCATCTCGAGGAACTGCGCCTGGTCCTCCTCGCTCAGCTCGACGTCCTCGCGCCGTAGTGTGCGGATCGCGCCGTAGACGGCCGCCAGCGGCGTCCGGAGCTCGTGGGAAGCGGTCGTGACGAAGTCGCTGCGGGTCTTCTCGAGCGCCCGCTCTTCCGTCACGTCCTGGAGCGCGTAGACCCGGCCCTGCATAAATGCGACGCCCGAGACCGCGACCCAGCGCTCGTCTCCGTCGATCACGATCGGCACGGTGACCGGGCGCGCGGGTGCTCCGGGCGCGACCAGCGGCACGTGCGTGGTCAGCGCGTCCCAGGACGGCACCACGTCGCGGACCGGGCGGTCGAGCGCATCCTCCTCGGCGACGCCCGTGATCAACGCGGCGGCCGGATTCCAGTGGCGGACGATGTTGTCCTTGTCGATCAGCACCACGCCGTCGGCGACGTAAGCCAGAGCGCGGGCCGCGTTCGCACCGCGCTCGGCCTCGCGGAACAGGCGGGCGTTGTCGACCGCGACGGCCGCCCGCCGCGCGACCTCGAGCGCGAGCTCGAAGTCCGCTTGCGTGAACGGCGGGTGCGTTTCGGCCGCGATCAGGCTGAGCGCGCCGAGTGTCCGTCCGCGCGCGTTGAGCGGGACGGTGATGGACGAGTTGAGGCCGAGCTCGTCGACGATCCGGCGCAGCTCGTCGTTGTCCCCCAGCGCCTCGTCGAGGAGCTCTTGCGGGAACGAGGGCAGGAACTCGGGCGCGCCCGTGCGCAGGACGTTCGCGACTCCATGGGGCGCGTCGGGGTCCGGTGGATAGCGCTCCTGGAGCTCGTGCGCCCAGCGGACCTTCTCGGGATCCTGGTGGGCGACGGCGAGCCGCTCGATCTCCCCGTTCGGGCCGAGGATGTCGATCGCGCACCAGTCCGCGAGGCCGGGCACGCACAGCTGCGCCAGCCGTGCCAGCGTCCGGTTGTAGTCGAGCGACGACGCCAGCAGCTCGCTCGCCTCGGCGAGGAAGGTCATCCGCTCGCGTAGTGCCTGCTCGGCCGCGTAGAGGCGTGAGCGCGCGAGCGCCTGCGCCGCCTGGCGCGCGAACGCCATCTTCAGCTCGCGCCGCTCTTGCTCGAACTCGATGTCGCGGTCGAACGAGAGCGACAGGCCGCCGAACACGGCGCCCTGCACGGCCAGGGGCAGCACGACGAGCGCGTTTCCCTCCTGGCCGAGGTGCGACAGGCTCGGGTAGAGCCGGTTGCGCTCCGCGAGAGTCGAGATGAACAGCGGCTTGCCTGTGCGGACGACTTCCGACATCGGCAGCTGCGCGTCGACCGGGAACGTCGCCCAGCTGCTCATCACATCCGGGTCGTAGCCGCGTTGCGCGAGCAGCTCGATGGTCTCGCCGTCTGCGCTCAGGACGCCGATCGCGCCCGCATGCGCCTCGGCCGCGCGCACACCGTCGGTCAGGATCGCGTCGAGCACTTCCTGCGGGGTGACCACCTCTGCCAACAGCTCGGCGACGCGCTGGAGTCGTCGCGCCCGGTCGGCGGCGTCGTGCGTCTGGGGCGTGCTCATTGACCCGTCGTCGAGGAAATGTCGCGCGTGAGCTGCTCCCGCTCGCCGCGCTCGACGCGCTCGATCACGCGCTCGACGAAGTCGCCGATCATGACCGGGTCGAAGGGCTTGACCACATATCCGACGCCGCCGAGCTTCTGGCCCATCCGCTTGTCGGCTGCCTCGGCACGCGCAGTCAGGAACACGATCGGGATCTCACGTGTCCGCTCGTCGTCCGCGAGCTCGCGCGCGACCGTCCAGCCGTCGACGTCGGGCATCATCACGTCGAGGAGCACGAGGTCGGGCCGTTCACGCTTCGCGAGCTCCAGTGCCGTGCGACCGTTCTCGGCCTCGAGCACGTCCATCCCGGACGCCGAGAGATTCACGCGGCACAGCATCCGGATCGCTCGCTCGTCGTCGACGACGAGAACGCGGCGCGCGGTGCCCGCGGCTCTCCCGCCGTACCCCGACCCACGCAAGTGCGGATCGGGCGCGCGGTCGCCGGACTCACAGCGCCACAACCTCCGCCCCCCGACGGTTCCCCTCACTCGGCGGAGCGGAGCCGAGCGGACCGGACTCGATACCTCAGCTCTCACTCCCAATTGACCTCGAACTTTACGTGCGGAGCCCGCTCCTGAACAGGCTGGCCTCTAGCGCGCCACTAGACTTTTCGGCATGAGAATCGGCGTCCTGGCGGTACAGGGGAACTTCCGCGAGCACGCGGCGATGCTGCGCCGGCTCGGCGCGGAGCCCGTCGAGGTGCGCAAGCCGGAGCAGCTCGAGGGGCTCGACGGCCTGATCATCCCGGGCGGCGAGTCGACCGCGATCATGCGGCTCGTGCGGCTCTACGGGCTCGAGGACGCGATCCGCGACTTCGCGCAGCCGGTTTTCGGCACCTGCGCCGGGATGATCCTGCTCGACCGCAACCACCTCGGCGTGCTCGACCTCGAGGTCGAGCGCAACGCCTACGGCCGCCAGGTGGCGAGCTTCGAAGCCGACCTCGACCTCGACGGCGACGAGCGGCCGCTGCGGGGCGTCTTCATCCGGGCGCCACGTGTCGCGGAGGTGGGTGCTGACGTCGAGGTGCTCGCCGAGCTCGACGGCGAGCCGGTGCTGCTGCGCGAGGGCCGCGTCCTGGTCGCCTCGTTCCACCCGGAGCTGACCGACGACACGCGCGTGCACGAGTGGTTCCTCGACCTCGTACGGGAGGAGGCCAATGTCCGGGCATAGCAAGTGGAGCTCGATCAAGCACAAGAAGGGCGCAGCGGACAAGAAGCGCGGCCAGCTCTTCTCGAAGCTCTCGCGGGCGCTGATCGTCGCCGCGCGGGAGGGCGGGCCGGACCCCGCCGCGAACCTCGCGCTCGCGAACGCGATAGAGAAGGCGCGCTCGTACTCCATGCCGAAGGACAACATCGACCGCGCGATCGCGCGCGGCTCGGGCGCCGACGCCGACGCTGACGCCTTCGAGCAGGTGCTGTACGAAGGCTACGGCCCGAGCGGGGTCGCGGTGCTCGTCGAGGCGCTGACCGACAACCGCAATCGCACCGCGGCCGACGTCCGCGCCGCCTTCACCAAGCACGAAGGCAACCTCGGCGGCTCGGGGTCGGTCGCCTGGCTGTTCGAGCGCCGCGGCGTGATCCTCGTCGACGCCGACCGCTTCGACGAGGACGAGCTGACGCTGGCGGCCGCCGAGGGCGGGGCGGAGGATGTCGAGCTGGACGGCTCGAGCTTCCGCGTCACCTCAGCGCCCGAGGACCTGACCTCGGTGCGCGAAGCGATCGAAGCCGCAGGGATGGAGGTCGACTCGGCTGAGCTGACGATGGTCCCCAAGACGACGATCAACCTGGAGGACGAGAACGCCGCCAAGAAGACCCTGCGCCTGATCGACGCGCTCGACGAGAGCGACGACGTGCAGGAGGTCTATGCGAACTTCGACATCCCCGAGCGCGTGATGGAGGCCGTCGCTAGCTAGCGCCCGGGCGGGGGCTGCCAGAGCTCGAAGCGGTTCCCCTCGGGATCGACGCCCCAGCCGAAGCGCCCGTTCTCGTCGTCGTACGGCCCGTCGACCTCGATCTCGGCCCGGCGCAACTGCTCGAGCATCGCGTCGAGGTCGCGGACGCGGTAGTTCACCATCGCCTGCTGGTCGACGCGGCCGAAGTAGTCGGTC